>JAUSMY010000001.1 GCA_030646035.1 Thermodesulfovibrionia bacterium
ACGCTGCAAGGGCTATCTTTGCCTTAAACTCTGCTGAATACCTCGTCCTTTTTGTCTTGCTCATCTTCAGGTTTCCTCCTTCGTTAATCGTATATTTTACACCTTATACGACTGTCCGAATTCCGGGGTCCACCTCTCTCCCAGATAGCTAACAATTAATATACGACCTGTCGTATTTTCTGCAATATGACAATTATAGTAATGTGAAAATAAAAAGACAAGGACAAAATATACGTTCTGCTTCCAGTCATCCATGCTGTAGTTTATCAGGTCTCATCACTTTCGCTTAATGCCCCTTCTTTTACTTGCATAACCTGCGTCGTCTCTGGTACATTTACCGCATCAAATCTTATATATTATGCGAGGTATCGTCATGTCTGAGTTTGCAGATGTAACAGTTGTTAAAAATGCGAATATTTATTTTGACGGAAAGGTAACGAGCAGGACCGTGCTTTTCAGCGACGGCTCAAAAAAGACACTTGGCGTCATGCTGCCCGGCGAGTATGAGTTCAATACTGCGGACAAAGAGATAATGGAGATATATTCCGGCGACCTCGATGTGTTATTGCCAGGTGAGAGCGGCTGGAAGAAGATCAGCGGAGGAGAGTCTTTTGAGGTTCCGGCTAATGCGAAGTTCTCGCTTAAAGTCAGGGCGGTCACGGATTATTGCTGTTCGTTTATACGGTGAGAATGTGTTAACGGATTTTCTTTAGACAGAAGCCTGTGTTATTCCACAGGCTTCTGTCTCGGTTACTGTCTTATTACCTTGTCAAATGCCTGTATTTAAGCCGGTGCGGCTGGTCTGCTGCTGCGCCGAGGCGTTTCTTTCTGTCAGCTTCATATTCTGAGTAGTTGCCCTCGAACCAGACCACATTGCTGTCGCCTTCAAACGCAAGCATATGCGTAGCGATACGGTCGAGGAACCACCTGTCATGACTGATAACAACGGCGCAACCGGCAAAATTCTCAAGCGCCTCTTCAAGCGCGCGCATGGTGTTTACATCAAGGTCGTTTGTAGGCTCGTCAAGCAGTAGTACGTTGCATTCATCTTTGAGCATGCGGGCGAGGTGGACGCGGTTCCTTTCTCCTCCTGAGAGCATTGATACCTTCTTCTGCTGGTCGCTCCCTGAAAAGTTGAAGCGTGCCACATAGGCGCGTGAATTTACCTGCCTCTTGCCGAGCTGGACTACATCATGGCCGTCTGAGATTATCTCCCAGATGCTCTTTTTCGGGTCAAGGTCATCGCGGCTCTGATCCACATACGCCAGCTTCACCGTCTCTCCTGTTTTGAACGTTCCTGAATCAGGTTTTTCCTGTCCTGTTATCATGCGGAAGAGAGTGGTCTTACCTGCGCCGTTTGGCCCGATTATTCCCACGATACCGCCGGGCGGCAGGGAGAAGGTCATGCCTTCCATGAGAATATTATCGCCGTATGCCTTGCTCACATTATTAGCTTCGATGACCACATCGCCGAGACGCGGGCCGGGCGGAATATATATCTCAAGGTCTTTAGAATTTTTTTCACTATCCTGAGCAAGCAGCTGTTCATATGAGGTGATACGCGCCTTTGCCTTTGCGTGGCGGCCTTTGGGAGACATACGTATCCACTCAAGCTCGCGCTGAAGAGTTTTCTGACGGTCGCTCTCAGTCTTCTCTTCCTGCTGAAGGCGGTTCCCTTTCTGTTCCAGCCATGAGGAGTAATTGCCCTTCCACGGGATTCCCTGTCCTCTGTCGAGTTCCAGTATCCAGCCTGCTACGTTGTCAAGAAAATAACGGTCATGGGTAACTGCTATGATGGTGCCGGCATAGCTCTGCAGATGGTGTTCAAGCCATGCAACAGTCTCTGCGTCAAGATGGTTTGTCGGCTCGTCAAGGAGAAGTATGTCTGGCTTTTTAAGCAGAAGTCTGCACAGCGCCACGCGGCGCTTTTCCCCGCCGGAGAGGACCTTTACAGGCGTATCTCCGGAAGGACAGCGCAGGGCGTCCATCGCCATCTCCAGTCGTGAGTCGAGGTCCCAGGCATCAAGCGCGTCGAGCTTCTCCTGCACCTTTCCCTGACGCTCGATAAGTTTGTTCATATCATCGTCAGACATCGGCTCAGCGAACTTTTCATTTATGAGGTTGTACTCATTAAGCGCATCTACAGTCTCCTGCACTCCTTCCTCAACTATCTGCCGAACCGTCTTGCTTTCATCAATATGCGGCTCCTGTTCGAGAAAGCCGATGGTGTGCCCCGGTGAGAGCACAGTCTCGCCGTTGAACTCCTTGTCTACACCGGCAAGAATGCGGAGCAGAGAGCTTTTCCCTGACCCGTTAAGTCCGATGACGCCTATCTTTGCGCCATAGAAGTAGGAGAGATAGATATCCTTTAAAACAGCTTTTTTCTCATGAAACTTGCTTACCCCGATCATGGAGTAAATTACTTTGTTCGGCTCGTTGCTCATCTTTTTTTATTTCCTTTCTTAGGTTGCTGCAGTTTGAAATTATACGGTTTTGAAGTATAGCATAACGAAGTATAAACGTAAAAAAAGCAGGCTGCATCTTATTGCAGCCTGCTTTTGAATTTGAAAGTTTTACAGCCTTATATTTTTTTGATGTTTGTTGCTTTGGGGCCTTTGTCGCCTTTTTCTACTTCAAAAGTTACATTGTCGCCTTCTGACAAGCTTTTGAAGCCTTCGCCTGCGATCTCTGAGTAGTGAGCAAAGACATCTGTTCCGTTTTCCTGGGTGATGAAACCGAAGCCTTTGGACTCGTTAAACCATTTTACAGTTCCTTTTGGCATGTAGCATACCTCCTTATAAATTTTTGAAGCTTAAGGTAGGCATGTCATCGTAAACCGTAAAGTCGTTGCTTTTCGAGGCTTAAAAATAACGATTACTTCCTTAATCTTCTTAAAAGAATTTACATAATTATAAAAAAATAGTCAAGTGTAAAATGATAATAATGATATAGCGTTACAGGCAGCTATTTTTACAGTATCCCTACGACTTCTACATCAAAATTAAGTGTTTTGCCGGCAAGCGGATGGTTAAAGTCCATTACTACTGTATCTTTCTTAACTTCCTTAACGGTTACTATCACAGTCTGGCCTTCAGGGCTCATGGCTTGAAGGGTCATTCCTGGCGTTGGAACTATAGCAGCAGGCAGCTCTGTCAGCGGGATCTCCTGTAATGCTTCCGGATCTATCTCTCCA
Organism: Thermodesulfovibrionia bacterium; assembly: GCA_030646035.1. NCBI lineage: Bacteria > Pseudomonadati > Nitrospirota > Thermodesulfovibrionia > Thermodesulfovibrionia bacterium. The sequence continues at coordinate 3,194 of JAUSMY010000001.1, forward strand.
TAACCGTCAGCCGGGCTTAGCTTGAAGGATTTTTTTTCTCCGAGCTTCATGCCTTTGACCGCATCTTCAAATCCCGGAACGACCTGGTTGTCTCCGACCTTGAATTCAAAAGGTTCATTATTTATTGATTTGTCAATGACCTTGTCATCAACTGTCAGTGTGTAAAGAACCTTTACTGTATTGCCGTCTGTGACCTCAGATGACTTCTGTACCGCTTCCTCTGCATAAACGGCAGCACATACAAAAAACGTTAAAAATAATGCAAGCATGGTTGCTAATTGTGTCCTCTTCATGATCTGTGGAAATCTCCTTGGATTTATATTGAAGTTAAGGGATGAATGTCCCGATAATCTTCTGCATTTAGAGTGACATAAACAGGTGTAATTATCAAGACAGGTATTTTGCTCAATAAGAAATTAACAAGGTGCGTATGATAGTATAATGAGCATTTAGCAGTTATCAATATCTTTATCTGTTTCACTTGAACTGAGGGGTTAATATCATGCATGAAATGATTATGTGGCTGGTTGATACTATCGGCGTCATGGGATATCCGGGCATATTTATGCTCATGGCTATGGAAAGCTCTATAATTCCCGTGCCGAGCGAGCTTGTGATGCCGCCTGCCGGATACCTTGCCCAACAGGGTGAGATGAATATATGGATAGCTATTTTCTGGGGCACGGCAGGGAGTTTAGTGGGAGCTTACGCGAACTATTTTGCCTCGCACTATCTCGGCAGGCCCCTATTGCTGAAGTACGGCAAGTATGTCTGGATAACTGAAGAAAAATTTGCCAAAGTTGAAAAGTATTTTCAGGAACACGGCGAGATATCAACATTCATAGGAAGATTGCTGCCGGTAGTGCGGCACCTGATATCGCTTCCGGCGGGCCTTGCAGGCATGAACCATTTCAAGTTCACCCTTTACACTTTACTGGGCGCCGGTATATGGGTGACGATCCTTACCTTCATCGGCTATTTCTTAGGCGCAAATCAGGATCTTATCATGAAATATTCCCATCAGGCTCTTGCTGCTGTAGTCATAGTCAGCGCTGTTATCATCTTCTTCTACATCCGGTCGCATAAGAAGAAAAGCGCCGGTGCAGTTAAGAAGGGTTGAGAGGGGAATATAGTTCCTTACTGATCAAACTTTATCGCCTTGCGCACATCATTCATCGTCTGGTCAGAAATTTTCTTTGCCTTTTCCGTTCCTGCTGAAATAACCTCTTTAATATATTCGGGCTTTGCGAGCAGTTCTTTTCTCTTCTCCCATATCGGTTCAAGCACCTTAAAGAGGTTTTTGATCAGAACCTTTTTGCAGTCTAAACAGCCGATACCAGCTGTCCTGCATCCTTCGGCAACCTCGTCCTGTTCCTCTTTGGTTGAGAATATCTTGTGGAGCTGAAATACAGGTGAAAGTTCAGGGTCGCCTGCGTCTGTGCGCCTTTGCCGCTGCGGGTCTGTCATCATAGTCCTTATCTTTTTATCAACGTCTTCGGGAGTGTCGGACATATAGACGCAGTTGTCGTATGACTTGCTCATCTTCCTGCCGTCAACACCCGGCACTTTGGGAAACTTTGTCAGCAGGCCTTCTGGTTCAGGGAATACATCACCGTAAAAGGTGTTGAACCTCCTGCATATCTCCCTCGTCATCTCAAGGTGAGGCATCTGGTCTATGCCTACGGGAACATAATCAGCCTTATACATAAGTATGTCAGCGGTCTGAAGCAGCGGATATCCGAGGAAGCCGTAGGTATTCAGATCCTTATCTTTTATCTCAAACTGTTTCTCTTTATACGACGGCACGCGCTCAAGCCAGCCCAGAGGCGTTATCATGGAAAGGATGAGATGCAGTTCTGCATGTTCCGGAAGCCTTGACTGCAGGAATATGGTTGACTTTTCAGGGTCAAGCCCTGCGGCAAGCATGTTTATAAGGACATCATTTACATTTTCTCTGATGGCCGACGGGTTTGCGTACTGGCTCGTAAGTGCATGCCAGTCTGCGACAAAATAAAAACAGTCGTATTCATGCTGAAGCCTTACCCAGTTCTGAAGCGCTCCGACAAGATTTCCTATATGCAGTTTACCACTCGGCTGCATCCCGCTCAGTACACGTTTTTTTACGGACATAAGTTCACCTTTCTAAAGAAGTATAGATAAAAACAGGTTCACAATAGGCTCAACAAAGAACCTTGTCATCCCTGTTGATATAAGAAGAATGAGTATTAAGAACCCAAAAGGCTCGATCCTGCTGTATGCCATCGCCTGCTTATGCGGCAGAAGCCCTACAAGAACCCTGCCTCCGTCAAGCGGCGGCACAGGTATCATATTGAATACAGCAAGGACGACATTGAATATTACACTCGCCTGAAGCATCATGCTCAGAGGTTTGAAGAATGCTGTGCCTGCCCCGCCAAGCAGGGCGTACAGAGGAAATACTATAAACTTGATGATTATCATGCTCAAGACTGCAAGGAGAATGTTTGATAAAGGCCCGGCAGCGGCTGAGAGAGCCATATCACGCTTGGGGTCTTTAAAATTACTCGGGTTTATTGGTACGGGTTTTGCGTATCCGAACATGAACTGTCCGTGTGTCAGCACCAGCAGCATTATAGGCATCAGCACTGTCCCTACTGGGTCTATGTGTGCGAGAGGGTTTAAAGTCAGCCTGCCTGTGAACTTTGCAGTCGGGTCTCCGAGCTTGTTTGCCACATAGCCGTGAGATGCCTCATGAAAAGTGATGGCAAAAAGGATGGGCAGGGCTGATACAGTTATTTGTTTGAGTATTGACGGATCCAAGATATATAACCTTTCTAAAAAGAGTTTAGAATAATAACATTCCGGCTTCCTAAAGTCGAGAAACAGCCTTTCTCTAATTATTGCGAAATATATTTCCATTTTCTGGAATTTTCTTTGTGACAACTTGTATAATTTAAAGCTTATAAATAATGAGAAGAAGAGGTTATGGGGGGAGAAATCATGAACATCACAGTTAACAACAAAAAGCTCAACAATTGGATAAAGGAAGTCGTAGAGTTATGTAAGCCCGACGATATTTATATATGCAACGGCTCTAAAGAAGAATATGATCTCATGATCAAAAAACTTCTTGAGAGCGGCATCGCCATACCGCTTAAGAAGCGTCCGAACAGTTTCCTCTTCAGGTCTGACCCGAGCGATGTGGCGCGTGTCGAGGATAATACATACATAAGCACAACGTTGAAAGAAGAGGCAGGGCCCACGAACAATTGGATGCCTCCTGCTGAATTGAAAAAGATCATGCTTGGCCTATACAAAGGATGCATGAAGGGACGCACCATGTATGTCATACCTTTTTCCATGGGGCCGATAGGTTCGCCGATATCACACATCGGGATTGAGATCTCAGACAGTCCTTATGTTGTCATCAATATGCATATCATGACCCGTGTAAGTTCCAGAGTGCTTGACCTCCTCGGCACAGACGGTGATTTCATACCTTGCCTTCATTCGATAGGCGCCCCGCTTGCTCCGGGGCAGGAGGACAGCAAGTGGCCATGCGCTCCGATAGAGAAGAAGTACATCAGCCATTTTCCTGAAGAGAACCTTATCTGGTCTTACGGCTCAGGCTACGGCGGAAACGCATTGCTTGGAAAGAAGTGCCTCGCGCTCCGCATCGCATCTGCAATGGCAAGGCGTGAAGGCTGGATGGCAGAGCATATGCTCATACTCCGCCTGACGAACCCGAACGGGAAGCAGTACCATATAGCAGCAGCTTTTCCTTCTGCCTGCGGAAAGACCAACCTCGCGATGATGCAGCCTTCTGTTCCGGGATGGAAATGTGAATGTATCGGCGATGATATCGCATGGATGAAGGTCGGGCCGGATGGACGTCTTCATGCAATAAATCCTGAGAACGGTTTCTTCGGAGTGGCACCCGGAACATCATACAGCACAAACCCCATGGCTATGGACTCGATAAAAGAGAATGTGATCTTCACCAACTGCGCGCTCACCGATGACGGCGATGTATGGTGGGAAGGTATGGACGGCGACGAGCCTGCGCATGCTATCGACTGGAAGGGAAAAGACTGGACACCTGACAGCCCGACAGATGCTGCGCACGCCAATGCGCGCTTTACCGCCCCTGCGTCCCAGTGCCCTGTGATATGCAAGGATTGGGAAAAGCCTGAGGGCGTTCCTATTGATATCTTCATATTCGGCGGCCGCCGCAGCACCGTTGTGCCCTTGGTATACGAGGCATTCAACTGGGATCACGGCGTATTCCTCGGTTCAACAGCAGCATCTGAAACAACCGCAGCCAATATCGGCGCACTTGGAAATCTCAGGCGTGACCCTTTTGCAATGACGCCGTTCTGCGGATACAACATGGGCGACTATTTCAAACACTGGCTCGATATGGGTGATAAGCTCGGTGATAAAGCGCCGAGGGTCTTTTATGTAAACTGGTTCAGAAAGAGCGATGAAGGCAAATTCCTGTGGCCCGGCTTCAGCGACAACAGCCGCGTGCTCAAGTGGATGTGCGACCGTGTTGATGGTACTGTCGGAGCGCAGAAGGCCTCAATAGGCCTCTTGCCGAATGAAGGCGATCTTGACACCAACGGCCTTAATATATCTCCTGATATGGTCAAAGAGATAATGAGTGTTGATACAGATGCATGGAGATCTGAAATCCCTGATATCGAAAGCCACTTCGCTAAATTCGGCAACCGCCTGCCTGAGAGGCTGAAGAAACAGCTTGAGGAATTTAAGAATCGGCTGGGGTGATCTTACGTATTGCGTATTAAGACAGGTCTGGACCTAATGCTCAATGAGTTTGAAGATTGAATCCTTTATCTTTAAAAGAATATCCGGTTTTACTCTGCCGAATGTTTTAATGATAATTGACTTGTTCAGGGTGTAAATCTTATCGGCCCTGATCATACTTGTAACTTTCAAAACGCCTTCTTCTAAATCACCGGTGTTTAATGGTATTGCATAATTGCGAGGTTCGATATTTGAAGTAAGGGCAACTACCACAATATCTTCATTCGTTTCATTGTATGTGTCACTCGAAATTATTATGGCAGGACGCTTTTTTTGAGATGTTAAATCAGTAAAAGGGATTGAAACAAGAATGATGTCTCTTTGATTATGCATTGTTCCAGATAGCATCATCTATAGGATTGTCCCAAAATTTCAGGCTGCTTTCTGCTGCCTGCATCAACTCAAAAGATTCCTCGTCAGGTAGAATGATTACCTCAACCCTTGAGCCTTGTGGAAATGGAAGTTTCGGCAATTCTATTGTGCCGTTTTCCGTTACAACCGAATGATACTTAAATGCGTTCATGCCTGCCTCCTTATAAACATATTTTACCTGAACTCTGCTATCCTTCTACCAATATATTGTAATTATAACAAGTTTGACATTGATTGGAAACAAAACATTCTAACTGCAACTGGTGCAATAATTTATCCGAGTCTCTTATCCTTATGCCTGAGTTCAGAAGCCGTCTTTGAGAATTCCATCTTGCCGGCCATTGCCTTGATCTTCTCTTTCTTTTTCATCCTGATCTTGGTTTTTCTAATGACGTTTCTCCTTTTTAAAATAATGCCATTTCTATGTCGCATGGTCTGAACTTTGAGTTAATTGTATTGCCGTGTTCATCTATGTCTTGGAATAAGATACCATAATCGTTTAATTTTGAAGCTTCTGCCACAAGAAATGGATTGTATTTATTATTATATTGTTCTTTATTCTTTTTAATGTCTTTAATATATCCATCGTCTCTAAGGTCTAACTGTGTTATGTTCCTCTGCTGAGTAATCTTTGCCACTCTGCTATCCATGATTCCGTATTCATCAGGAAACAGAAACCGTAAGAAAGCCGTCGCAGTTGGGATACGAACCCCTTCGATTTCAAATAATTGCAAGTCCCTTTTTCGATATGCATTTATTATCGTCTTGACCGTCTTGTCTTTCCATTTATCTTTTACGTTCTTTGCCATCAAGTTTGCGCGACCTCCCTGCGAAGCCATTTTCCAGTGGACTACCGCACATGCTATTCCCTTTAAATTTGCACCATGGCTTGGAGTAAGGGTGTTATTGGATTCAGCATGGTCTGCGTCAGCAAATATCTTTTGAATGATTATCTCAAACCGTCTGAGATTAATGCCATGGGTGTAACGTGGAGGAACTGTCTTTGGGAAGATGCCTTCATATGTCCCAATGAATGAGCTATCAAGAAAAGTTGTAGCCACAATTTCGAACCTGCAATCTCGATCATAGTAGCAGTATTCTTCCCTCATGGATTTATACTCTGCAGTGGAGAAAAGCATAATTAATTCTCCATCATTTTATTGTTGCCCAACAAGTTCTCTATCTATGCCTATATAAAAGTTTTTCTACAAGCCGTTGACTCTATACTCAAGCTTCTCTTTTGTTTCTTTATCTATCAATCTGACCGTAAAAGTTCCATTATAATCTGAGGTCGGTACGAAAATTATCCCATTGTGAGTAGCATATGGTTGAACAACCATCTGGTCAGCTGACTTTGCATTAAAGTCTCTATCAAGTTTCTCATTTGCATTAGCAGAGCCTACACCATCAACAACTGCAGGAATAAGCAAAGGCCAGAAAAGGAGTGCTCCTACACCATAAGCTGTTGCTCTGCCGACAGTTGATGTATGAACTTTTTCTGCAACTTCTTGAGCAGGAACTATTGGCAAGCTAATCCCTTGGTTGGAGAACAAGATATACTTATTAGAATTATTTGATATGGTGATGTGAAGAGGTTGGTAACCTTCTGCTATAACATCTCTGTCAAAATACGTTTTGCTATCACCAGCAGATAACTTCTTCATAGAAAGAGTTACCCCATTAATAGTTTCAGAGTATGGAGCAAAGTCGGGTTGTAAGTTTGAGAGTGAGACTGGCTTATAGGTTGCACAACTAACCAGCATAAAGGGAAATAGCAAAATCACAATAAACATCAGGTTTCTTCTCATTATATCCTCCTGTTGAGCCGCTGATTAGATGACGTTAATATATTGTATTTCTATAGGGATTGTAAATAAAAATCTTAATCTTAAGGTTGCTTACTTCACCCTACGCTGCCTGATTGCCTCATAAAGAATAACAGCTGTCGCGGCTGAAAGATTGAGTGAATCTGTTTCGCCTTTCATCGGGATCATGACCTTTATATCCGCCGCGTTCAGCAATGTGTTTTGCAGTCCTTCATGCTCGCTTCCCATCACGATGGCGCAGGCTTTGCTCAGGTCTGCGTCAAAGTAGACCGTTTCTGCATCAGGTGTGGCTGCTATCATGCTTATCTTATTGTCCTTGAGCCATTGAATCGTTTCTTCAGTCGTTGCTTCCACTACTGAAACGGTAAAGAGAGCGCCCATGCTTGCCCTGACAACATTCGGGTTATAGATATCAATGCTCTTTCCACAAACGATAACGCCGTCAGCTCCGGCGGCATCAGCAGAGCGCAGTATCGCGCCGAGGTTGCCGGGCTTTTCCGTGCTTTCAATGACAACCAGAAGAGGCGGACTACTTAACGGGATATCATTGAATTTCTTTTTATCTTGACGGGCAACAGCAAGCACTCCGGAGGAACCCTCTCTGTAAACCATCTTTTGAAATACCTTTGCTGTAACAGGGATAAGCTCAGCGCCTTTATTTAAAGCAGCCTCAACTATGTCTGCTTCATCATCTCTGAAGTTCTCTTCACAATAAAATAGTCTGTATAGCTCGGTGCCGCCTTTTAGGGCTAAATGTAACTCCCTTGCGCCTTCGATAAGAAACAGTCCTGTCTCTTCACGGTGCTTTCTTTCATTCAGCTTTAGAGCATCCATGACCTTCGGGTTCTTCAGGCTCGTTATGATCTCCATTACTTTGATGACCACCTTGCATAGCATCCACAGGGCAGGGGCCTTCCTGAACTCGCCTCTGTGATAGTCATCTCCGCGCATGATATATTTCCGGATTTCTTCTTTACCATATCTGCAACAAGGTTCTGCAATACTATCGGAGTAAAACCCGGTGAGTGGCAGCTCAGCAGGACAAATAACGGATTGTCGCTTAATATCTCTTTGCAGTCTCTGAGAAGTTTCGGCAGGTCATCCTCTATCTTCCATACCTCTCCTTTGTTCCCGCGTCCAAATGAGGGAGGGTCGAGAATGATCGCGTCATATCTCTTGCCCCTGCGTATCTCTTTATGAATGAACTTTGTCACATCATCAACTATCCAGCGTATAGGATTGCCGCCTAAACCTGAAAGCACTGCATTCTCTCTTGCCCAATCCACAATGCCTTTTGCCGAGTCTAAATGACAGACATTAGCTCCTGCAGCCGCTGCAGCCAGCGTGCTTCCGCCTGTGTAGGCAAAAAGGTTCAATACATTAATTTCTCTTTCTGCTCCGGTTACCATTTCAGAGATCCATTTCCAGCTCTCTCTCTGCTCAGGGAAGATTCCCAGATGCCCGAAGCCTGTGGGCTTTATAATGAATCTGTAGCCTTCATATTCAATCTCCCACTTTTCAGGGATACGGCGGTTGAACTTCCAGCTGCCACCTCCTGAGGAACTTCTGATATATACGGCATCCGCATCTTTCCATTTATTTTCAGGCAGTGAAGGTAGCCACACGGATTGCGGAGAGGGACGGACCAGCAGGTGCGGGCCAACGCGCTCAAGCTTGTTGCCACTGCCTGAATCAAGGAGCTGATAGTCAGAATGTTCTGATATGTTTTTCATTTTATAATTATAACAATTTAATTTATTTACTATGTTAATATTTCTTACAATATAACTTTTTAAAGTTAAGGACACAGTTATGCCGGATAAGATACATAAAAAGACGCTTGTCAATGTGCTTGGAGTCGTGTATGTCCACTATAAATCAAGTGACAACGGCGATATCTATTTAACCAGATTTGCGAGAGAACACGAGGAGCACCTGAGCATACGCAACTGGTATGAGAAGGGTTGGTTCAATAAATACAAAATACGGCTCAAAGGCACAGGTTCTGTATTCAAGCTCCCAACAAAAAAAGTGAACGGCAAGAGCATTGACCTTGTTGTCAAGAATTGCCGTGTAGGCGAGGATGTGCCTTTTAACACCCATACCCTGCAGGAATTCTGCGACGCCGAATTTAACAGCCCGTGGGAGGAGTTCTCTCTTGTCATGGAGATGCGCGAAGGACGATACGGCCCCAAAGACCTGAAGATAAAGACCCAGCATCCGCTGGCGATCTATGTGCCGCCGGAAAAGATGCAGATATGGCAGAGCGGGAGGTCCAAGGCAAAGATAAACCGGATAAGGGCAAAACATCCCGGCATTGACCTCGACATATTAAAACAGTACAAACTCATTTACGGATGGATAGAGGGCTACAATATCCCTGAGATTTTTGAGCATATAGATGTCAGTCATGATGAGCTTGTGCATCATATTAAAGCGCTTGATGCTGCGGTCACTGCCGACCTTAATAAAAAGGGATATCTGGTAGCTGACATGAAGCCCGAGCATATCATAATCAGCGTAAATGATACTGAACTGATCAAGGCTATGGGGAATGCAAAGGATCAGATAGAGCGGCTTTATGATCTCGTCAGCATTAAAAACTATTCAGTGGTTGACTATGAACTTCTTTTGCCTACTCCTGAACACGAAGCTGAAGTAAAACAATTCAGAAGGCATTCCTATCTTGATGATCAGAGAGACCGTTTTACCCCGACACCTCTGCCCGTGCATCTGTCGAAGATGGAGGTTATGGGAGTTCCTTATATTTACGGGCATGCGGAGAGTACCGGCGGGCATCTCTGGGTTGTCGGAAAGAACGCGCGGTTATTCGACTATTTCCTGCCGGAAAGGTGGAGGAAGACGCCGTCGATAAGATTATCCGATACGCAGGAGGTCTTCTATACTCTTACAAAGGATAATATACATCTCGTCTGGGAGACCTCAAGGGTCGGCGAGATGCCGAAAGAAGATGAAGAAGGCTATAACCCAAAGATACGCGAGTTCGGCATAAACAGCCCGTTTGAAGAGTTTGCCATTGCTCATGAATTGAATCAGCTCGGCATTCCATGTGTCTATGTAAGGGCTATCTATATGACAGGCAGTTCAAAGATAGAGTCATCATCAGACACAAGGCGCTATGAATCGCATAAAGATATTTTCGACCCTGAAGGCAATCCTGTTTTGCAGGAAGACCGTAATTACATCACAATCCGCGGTTATTATAACGGGCCTGACGATTGGGTCGCAGATCAGACAGGCAAGTTATTTGAGCCAATAGACCTGAGAAAGGCTTCTTTAAAGGGCATTATAAATGAAGCGCAATGCAGGGTTCTTCTGGAACAGGTCAAAGATGATCTCTGGAACGTTAACTATGACGGGTCATTATTAAAGCTGGATGACCTGCTGCTTGCCATCAATGATAAGGGTGAGGTTGTTAAGGGCGCTTCCGGCAGCACGTTAGTCCTCATCTGCAATTTCGAACATATATGGAAGTTTAAGTAAGAATAAAATAATATCTAAAGACTGCAGCAGTCATTCTTGAATCTCTTCCATTGCAAAGTTACTCCGGGCACTTCTTGTATTTCCATTGACTTATTTCAATTATCTGGTAAGCTTTTGTTATATAGGAATATCGCATCTTATTAAATAATGGAGGTCACAAAAAAATGAAGACACTGAAAGTGGTTTTGCTGTTTATTGCAGTTTATGGACTTGTTCTTTCTTTTGCCCATGCAGCAGGAGATGTAAGTAAAGGAGACGTAAATAAAGGCAAGGCGCTATTCAATGACCCGAAGTTTGCTGGCGCTGTAAGCGGCAAGTCTTGCAACTCCTGCCATCCTGACGGCAGAGGTCTTGGAAATGCCGGCACTAAAACTGAGTTTAAGGTCATGGGCAAAAACCAGAAGAGCCTTGAGGATGTTGTGAATTCCTGTATTGAGGCTGCTAATAAGGGCAAGGCGCTGGATTTATCTTCAGAACAAATGAAGGATATTGTCGCTTACATCAAGTCTCTATAACATAAAAGGAGAAAAATTATGAAACTAAGGTTTTTCGCGGCGGTATTGTGTTTGTCTCTTATTACCACGTTCGGATTACAAGCTGAGGAAAAGAAGGCCGGCAAGACTCTGAAGGGGACAGTACAGGATGTTTCAGGGCAAAAGATCGGGAATGCAGTTGTATACCTTATCCCTTCGGCTGATGTCGAGGCGATGGGAAAGACCGTACTCGAAGTGAAGCAGAACTCTCCCAACGATGAACCTCTTGAAGATAACCTCGCTGCAAATATCGACAATTATATGAATGGTTCTACAGACAAAAAGGGCCGTTTCACAATAACCGGCATTCCTGACGGCAAGTACTTTATCTTTGTCATGCCTTCCGATAAGACATACCTGCCGGGCGGAGACAAGTCGCACGAGGCAATTGCGACTGCAGATTTTGCAGGCAAAGATGTAAATATTCTTTTGTCCGGCAGCGTTCCGGAAAATGCAGTTTATGTCGGCTCCTCGAAGTGTATAACCTGCCATACTGCATTTAAAGCCGAGAAAAAGACCCTTCACAAACTCGGCATAAGTGTTATAGGAAAGCCGGGCAAGCTGCAGGACTACTCCAGGTTCCCGAACTTCAATGACGGACTTAACAGGCTCATCGCCGGAACAAAGTTCTACTTCTACGGTTTCGATAAGGAGAGGGGCTTTGACAAATATATGATCTCTGAAAAGATGCCTGAGGATGCAGCTTCAGTAAACTTTACGGCAACTTTCTTTAAAGACAGCGACGGCATGCTTAAATTCAGGACCGAGAACATGAAGGATGCTTCAGACACTGCAAGGACATATAATGTTGAGATGACCTATGGCGGCGGCCTCTATAAACAGAGATACCTCTACAGGTCTGGTGATTACCTCTTCCCCTTTGTTCAGTACAATTTAATGGGCGATGAGGGCTTTGCCGACAGGACGAGAAAACCCTTCAGGGATTATCACGCTGACTGGCTTTTCAACGCGGAAACGATGAAGCTGACCGACCCTCCGAAGAAGAAATCTTTTGAAGTGGAGTGCGCGTCATGCCACTTCACAGGGTACAGCCTTACTCCCACTGTCGCTGGTGACTATGTTGCCGGCGCTGTGAACGATCCAAACGGCGAAGCTGACATTGACGGCGACGGGACGCCGAACGAGCTGAATATAGGCTGCGAGGTTTGCCATGGGCCCGGCTCAGAGCACGTGAAGGCCCCGAAGGCCAAAAAGGCATCAACCATTGTAAGCCCGCGCAAGCTTGGGCCTGAACGGGCTTCTATAATTTGCGAGCAGTGTCACAGCAGGCCTCAGGGTAATCTGAAGAACGACCAGCCTGTAAGCAAGGACAATAAGATGATGGTCCCGGGCACGAGCAGAAATGAGTTCCTCGTTAATTTCACGAGCAGGGAGGACGCTTCGCAAAAAGATTTTTGGCCTGACGCCATTCACTCCAAGTCCCACCACCAGCAGGGGACGGACTTTATCAAGTCCAGAAAATACAGGAACGGAAATCACATTATGATCTGCGCCGACTGTCACGATCCCCATGGGGTAACAGAGGTGAAACACCAGTTGAAGGCAGAGGTGAGGGATGAAAATAACTCTCTATGTACCGGCTGTCATAAAGATAAATCCGACATCAAGGCGCACACCAAAGCCAAGGTGAAAGAGGAGCACAGCGAAATTTACTGTATCGACTGCCATAACACAAAGACGATGGTGACGGGCGCGGGACTTGGAAAGGGCCTTGTGAGGAAGGACGGAAAGAATTACTGGGTCAACGACATTACGTCACATATCTTCGATGTGCCGAGGAAGGACAATGCCGGGGTTAAAGGTATAGATCCGGGAAAGGCGATGCCTGTTCCGTATACCAATGCCTGCGGCGAATGCCATGATGTAGAAGCGCTATAAGCTTTTAAATTCAAAGGAGGGGCGGGGAAACCCGCCCCTTTCTATTCCAAACCTATTCCGTCTTCTTCATGACGCAGAGGTTTTTGCCTATCTCAAGCTCTTTCTTCTTTGCTTAAGTTTATGAGTTTGCCTTCCATCTACAAGATCGAGGCAGAGCTGCCCAATCCGTAGATGAAGAGGGTCTGGAAAAGGCTATAATTAAGTATAGGCTTTTATATATCGAGGGAAAAGATAGGGGAGGCGGGATGATATGAAAAAATATGCGATAGTTATAATTAGTTTGATTCTTACCGGCATAATTGTCCTTGGAGGAATTTTCTGGTTTAAGAAAGATGAAAAGCCTTCAAAATACAGCGGCCCGATTGAAAAGATCACATTGGCTGCCTACGCTGGGAGCTATGGTTTCCTGCCGTTCATAGCGCAGGAAAAAGGTTTTTTAAAAGACAACGGGCTTGATGTTACGATCAATGAATACGACTTTGGTCTTAAGGCCGCCGATGCGCTTGTAGCAGGCAAGGCGGATATTGCCACTGCCGCAGATTTTGTACTTACTAGCTACAGCTTCGACCATCCTGACCTAAGGGCGCTGTCAACTATCTCGATCTCGCTTACAGACGAGATCATTGTGAGGAAAGACAGCGGCATCGAAAAACCTCAGGATCTGAAGGGCAAAACAATCGGGGTATCTCCAAAGACAAAGGCGGAATTTTTTCTGGCCCAGTATCTTGCGCTCAACAGGGTTTCCTATGAAGATGTTAAAGTTGTTCATATGGATCCTGCCCGGATTGTGGAAGCGCTCTCCAATGGTACGATTGACGCTGCGAGCGTGTGGGAGCCTTTTGTCACAGATATCAAAAAACGCCTCGGAACAAACGCATTGAGCTGGCCTGCCCAGAGCGGGCAGGAGTTTTACTATCTGCTCCTGAGCAAGGAGGGATGGATTAAAGATCATCACTCTGCCATAGAACGTTTTCTGATGGCCATGATTCAGGCTGAAGAATTCACAAAGCAACACCCTGATGAAGCCCGGTTATTTATTGCAAAGCGCTTTAATTTTGAGATGCCTTTTGTACAGTCTCTCTGGCAAAAAAACGACTTCGCTGTTCAGCTTCCCCAGTCTCTTCTCCTGTCAATGGAAGAAGGCGCAAGATGGAGGATAAAAAACAGGCTTACTCAGGCAACAAAGGTGCCGAATTATCTGGATTTTATCTATCAGGATGGGCTGAAGAAAATGAAGCCGGAAGCGGTGACAATAATATATTAAATAAACATGAAGATCAAAACAAAGATTGAGATCATAATAATATCCTTTGTCTGTGCGGTTGCCGTAATCAGCGGTCTACTTTTTCTTGCGACTCAGCGGGCTGAAAAGGAATCAGTGGAGGCAGCAAAGGCCGATGAATTGGCCAACGAGATGTCGGTATTTAATGCCCTTGTTTTTGAATATGCACTTCATCACGAAGAACGTCCCAAAATGCAGGCGCGCCTTAAATTGAACTCCATTGCAACGCTGCTGAAAAAAGAGGAATTCGAATATCCTGAAGAGCAGGCCGTATTAGAGAAAATCAGGAAAAATTATGAGCATGTCAGCGCGGACTTTTCCATGCTAATTGACGTTCGGGAAAGTCCTGATTTCAGCAAAAAAGAGAGCGTCCTGTCTTTGGGATTAGAAGAGAGGTTAGAGAGCAGTATCCTGTTTAAATCTCAGGAGATGATTTTCGATGCCTTTCAATTGGCAAGCATGATTCGGGAAGGAGAAGAGAGATACCACGACAGGGTCAATTTGCTGATTTTTATTTCTCTTGCAATTATTTTTGCAGGTATGTCCGCAATTGCTGTTTTGCTCACCAGAAGCGTTACAGGGCCGATCACAAGACTTCATAAAGGGACTGAGATCATCGGCTCAGGCAAACTGGATTATAAGGTCGGCACGGATGTAAAAGATGAATTAGGCCAGCTCTCAAGGGCATTTGACAGTATGACGGACAACTTGTCAAAAGTTATGGCGTCCCGCGATGAGCTTAACAGGGAGATAGAGGAGCGCAAACGGACGGAGACGGAACTGCAACATGTCTTGAAATCTCTGGAAGACATAAACCATGAATTATCGATACTTTACCAGGTCTCCTCCGTGCTCAGCCACACCATAGACATAAAAGAGCTCTTTGATATTGTGCTGAATACGGTAACAGGACTTAAAGACCTGAACGTAGAGCGCAAAGGGGGCATATTCCTTGTAGAAGACGGAGCCATGAGGCTCATTTCTCATCTCGGACACTCAGAGGAGTTCCTGAACCTGCATCGTGATATGAAGGTGGGGGAATGTCTTTGCGGTCAGGCTGTATTGACCGGTGAGGTTATTATTTCAAAAAACAGCAATACCGACTGCTGCCACACTATCAGATATACGGGCATGACCCCCCACGGGCATATAATCCTTCCGCTGAAGGACAAAGAAAAGGTGCTGGGTGTTTTATATCTTTATCTTCCCGCTGATATTGATATAGCCGAAGACACAATAAACCTCCTCCGTTACATCAGTAACCATATAGGGATGGCGCTCGACAACGCAAGACTTTATGAAGAGACAAAAGTACTTTCCCTCCATGACCCGCTTACAGGGCTCGCAAACAGGCGTCTGATGGACATAATCTTTGAGCGGATTATTGCGGCGGCAAAAAGGCATGATATTCCCTTTTCCGCACTGATGATAGATATAGACCATTTCAAGAAATATAACGACTCCTTCGGCCATCCGGCAGGCGACAAGCTGCTCAGAGATATCTCAGCTGTAATATCTGATGAGATACGGGGAGTTGACTTTGCCGTAAGATACGGAGGCGAGGAATTCCTTGTCCTGCTCTCTGAAATGGATTCAGCAAAGGCGTTTGATGTGGCAGAACGCCTGAGAAAAACAGTTCAGGAGAAAACAGGGGTTACTGTAAGTCTGGGCATATCCACATATGACGGCATTGCCGGAAAGGAAACGCTCATACAAAGGGCGGACGAGGCGTTATACCGCGCAAAGCAGAATGGCAGAAATAGGGTCGAGGCGGCAGCCCGACATAATGCCTGAAATGCATATTAGGGACACATGTGCTCTTGCATGTTTATGCGTTCCTGCTCTTTTGCATTTGTAGGTAATACAGCAAGCCTTGGCTTTCTCCCCCTTACAATAGTTTCTTGCAAGACAATGCTAATTCTCTCCCGAACTCTTCATTACACAGAGGTTCTTGCCTATCTCAAGCTCTTTCTTCTTCGCTTCGTCAGGCGATATTATGCCGAGGTTCGCCTTTCTTATCTCCTGATAACTGTCAGGATTTTCAGGCAGGCTCTCTAATATGTACATTATGAACTCCCTATCGTCCTTAAGGGTGAAGAGCTTGCTGTTGCGCCTTGCCTCGCCCAATGTGAGAGAGACGATGTCGCTTTCGTTCTGCTCTTTTATAGAGTCTGCATGAGACGGCAGGATAATTATATCGTCGCCAAGTTTTTTAAGCTTATTAAAGAGAGTGTTATAAAGCATGCCAGCCCATTCTTCAGCCTTGCCTCCGAGGTCAGGCCGGCCCATATCGGTCTTCATGATCGTATCGCCTGTGAAAAGGTGCTTTCCGTTTAAGAGCAGGCTTGTTATCCCAGGAGTGTGGCCCGGTGTGTGTATCGCAAGGAAATTGTTGTCACCTGATCTTATCTCCATGCCGTCTGTAAGCGGTTCAAATTTAAATGTTGCGCCCTCGGCGTCTATGGGGTTCATGAAAAATTTCGCCCCGGCCTTTAGGGCCAGATCCCTTACTCCTGATATATGGTCTGCGTGAAGATGGGTGTCAATGACATGCGTGATCTTTGCGCCAAGTGAATCAGTTAAGGCTATTATCTTTTCAATATGCCTGCTCGGGTCTATGACAACGGCCTCATTATTGGAAACTATTACATGGCACATACAGCCTCTCGCAGTCCTGTATATCTGATAAATGTCCGGCGAGTCTGAGGCCTTGTGTATCTCGTAGTATTCGCTCCATGCATCCATTCCGCCCTCAAGGTTCACGGCATTAAAGCCTTTCCCGGTAAGAAGCTCCGCCTCATAGCGGGACGAGTCCCCGTGCGCACAGACAGCGATTATCTCTTTATCTTTCGGGAAACGGTTCAGGTAGCGGCCTTCTTCAACGACAAAATCGATCTGAGGTATATTCAGGACTGGGAAATCCTCCCTGCCCTCTATGCGCCATGCCTTGAATTCGTCTTCGTTCCTGAGGTCAAAAAGAAACTCGACCTTTCTCTCATCAAGACGCTTCTTAAGCTCAGCAGGTGATATGCTCTTCGAATCTGACATCGCACGCTCCTTTTCTATAGTATTAAAATCAGCACGACTCTTTTCTTATTATATATCAGCAGGGTTATTCGAGGTGCTATTTTAGTCTTTGATGAGGGGTTTGAGCTTTTCAGAATGATGAAGTGGGTTCTTCTTAACTTGTTGTTCCGCTGCCGATAAGAGGCAGTATCTTCTCGACCTTAAAATGCACGAGATACTTCGGGCCTTTAGCCTTGTCCTCTTCAGGCGTGAGGCTTCCTCTCGTCATCTTTGCAATAAGCGGTGACTCTGTCTCTTCCTTTATCTTCTTCAGATAAATCCTTACCCCGCTGTATCCCGGAGAGCTTTCATGAAACAGGAACATGGCAGATGGATTGGATTGAAGATTGTGATGCGTAAGCTTCTGACGCATTAAGAATGCGAGAGTGCCGTCATCAAAGATATGCGGACGGCCGTATATGGCTGCATTTACCTTACCGTCTGAGTCAGATGTAGAAAGCACTCCTGTTCCGTTTGCAGTCTCGAAATATTTCTTCAGATCCATTTATGCGATTCCTTTTTTAACCTTTATCTTAAAATTGCTTCAGACATTTTCAATGACTTTCTTCAGTTTGGCTTGAACCTGCGCGGCAATTTAAAAACAGTTTGTACTCAAATTGTATCCGAGATAAGCATAAAGCGCAACAAGGCCATATCGAATGGATGGCTTCACCCGGCTGAATAACAGTGATATACTGATATCAGAATGTTATCAGATCATGAAATGCAGAATAGTACGGCCCTGAGGAAGATTTTCCCTTTCCTTAAGTGGCTGCCCATGGTCAGCCACAGGACCCTTCGCAGCGACCTTATAGCAGGAATAACAGGCGCGGTCATCGTGCTTCCGCAGGGTGTGGCTTTTGCGATCATTGCAGGCCTTCCTCCTGAATACGGACTCTATTCCGCTATCGTTCCTGCTATTATTGCAGCCCTGTTCGGTTCATCATACCATCTTATATCAGGGCCGACGACAGCGATATCCATAGTAATATTTACTACGATCAGCCAGCATGCATCTCCTTCAACACCGGAATATATTCAGATGGTCCTCACGCTCACTTTTATAGCCGGGATATTTCAGTTTGCGCTCGGGGTGTCGCGCCTCGG
The DNA here is from genome assembly GCA_030646035.1 of Thermodesulfovibrionia bacterium. NCBI lineage: Bacteria > Pseudomonadati > Nitrospirota > Thermodesulfovibrionia > Thermodesulfovibrionia bacterium. The sequence goes on from JAUSMY010000001.1 coordinate 21,589, forward strand.
CGCATTAATAAACTTTGTATCTCACTCCGTTGTCATCGGATTCACTGCGGGCGCTGCGATTCTCATCGGCACCAGCCAGCTGAAGAACTTCTTCGGCATACCTGTCCCAAGAGGGGAATCTTTCATTCACTCATGGATGGATATACTCAGGCTTCTGCCCGATACAAATATGCATGTGCTTGTCATCGCCTCTGTTACGCTTTTATCAGCGGTGCTCTTTAAGATATTTCTGCCGCGCTGGCCCGGAATGCTCATCGCTATGATCTTCGGCAGCCTTGTATCTATAATGATCAGCGGCAAAGACCATGGTGTGCTTCTTGTGGGATCACTGCCTGCACATCTTCCGCCTTTTTCCTATCCTGACCTTTCCATCTCTTCAGTGCGTACACTCTCTTCAGGCGCGCTTGCGGTAGCGATGTTAGGGCTGACAGAGGCTGTCTCTATAGCGCGGTCGGTAGCAACGCGTTCCCATCAGCGCATTGACAGCAATCAGGAGTTCATAGGGCAGGGGCTCTCAAATATCATAGGAAGTTTCTTCTCCAGTTATGCCTCATCCGGTTCTTTTACCCGCACAGGTGTGAACTTCAATGCAGGCGCGCAGACGCCGATGGCTGCGGTCTTTGCCGCGTTATCATTGACAGTGATAATACTCCTTGTCGCGCCTCTAACGGCTTACCTTCCGATAGCAGCAATGGCAGGCATACTTCTGCTGGTCGCCTTCAGCCTTATTGACTTCAAACATATCAAGTCTATCGTCAGGACGAGCAATGCTGAAACTGCCGTACTTGCGGTTACATTTCTCGCAACCCTCTTCCTGCACCTGGAGTTTGCCATTTACGCAGGCGTGATACTCTCGCTTCTGCTTTATCTTAACCGCACATCTCATCCGACATTCATAGCGATCGCCCCTGACCCTGACACCGCAAGGCGGAGCTTCGTCAATATCGAGAAGAAGCATCTTCCGGAATGCCCGCAGCTCAGGATGATCAGGGTAGACGGCTCGCTCTTTTTCGGGGCAGCGAATCATTTTGCCGAAGAGCTGGATGCAATTACAAAGCAGCACTCTGAGCAGGCGCATATCCTTATCGTCGGCAGCGGCATAAATTTCATAGACCTTGCCGGGTGTCAGATGCTGGGGCAGGAGGCTCACCGCCTTCATGTAAATGGCAGGATACTTTATATGTGCTCGATCAAGGGCGAGGCTATGGATATCATCAGGCGGGGCGGATGCATGAGCGCCATAGGAGAGGAGAATATATTTCCATCAAAGGTTGAGGCGATAAAAAAGATCGTCCCGAGGCTCGACCCTGAACGCTGCCGAGTCTGCAAAGCGCGTATCTTCCGCGAATGCGCTCAGATGCCCGGAGCCTGATGAACTCAACTCATTTTTAAATATTTTATTCTTCTATCTTCAGGCATCTTCTCTATTGCGTATCTTAACATGGTGCGCGGCATGATACGCATGTGGGCTTTTAGAAATTTCTCAGTGGCCTTTTGATCTCTCTTCCATATCTCGCGCAGCATCCATCCGGCTGCCTTGTGGATCAGGTCTTCTTTATCCTGAAGAAGGAGTTCTGCTATCTTCAGCGAGTCATCAAAATCATTTTCCCTGATGAAATAAAATGTCGCCATGACAGCGATCCTCCGCTTCCACAGGCTTTTAGATTTAGCAAGATCATAGAGTATCTTTCTGTCACGGTCATGCAGATAACTGCCAATGATATTCGGTGAAGAAAGGTCTATCAGATCCCAGTTGTTAATATGCCTGGTATTTTTCAAATAAAGTTTGAATATTCTTTCTCTGACTGCCTCATCTGATCTTTTGTATAACTCTACAAGAGAGAGGAGGGCGAATAACCGCTCTTCATGAAATTCTGATGACAGGAGTTTCACGCAATCATCGATAGCTATCCCGCGATGCTTCTTTACCATCTTCCGAAGCACCGGCACTCGCAACCCAAGGAATTTATCGCCTTCAGCGTATTCACCCTTGCCGGTCTTAAAGTACCTCTGCGAATGCTCAGCGATGATCTTATCGCCGTATCTGCGTAATTCCTGCTGTATTTTTTTGACAGTCTCTGCGCTCATGTTTATCTCTTTTATGGCGATGTACTTAGCGGTCTTGAGGGATTATAGCATGGAATTTTAATAGAGTGAGTATATTCAGAGAAGCTATTTTCTTCTTGCTGTTTCTGCAAGGTTAGATTAATATTATGCGTGGCTTTATATCGGACAAATAAATTATTAGGAGGAAATAATACCTAACCTATTTTGGAAAAACAAGAACAAAGAGACACTTAATGTTGTAGCAACTCCGTTTCAGCACGAAGAAGAATTCGAAAATTATATTTATGGAACCAAAGAGATATTAGGAGATGTTTTTATTTTAAAGAGACAAATAAGAGCTTCTGGCGGCCGCGATATCCCCGACATGATAGGAGTCGACAAAGAGGGCAATGTTGTAATTATCGAAATGAAAAACGGTGGGGTTGATGAGAATATAATCCCTCAGGTTTTAAGATATGCAATATGGGCGGAAACAAATCCGGATTCAATAAAAGCTCTATGGTTAGAATGTAAGGATAAGCCAGAGGATATAAATATAAACTGGGACGGTCTTAGCATAAAAATAATTATTATAGCGCCATCTATCAAATTGAATGTTTTAAAATCAGTAAATAAAATTAATTACGAGGTGGAGCTGTTAGAAATAAATAAATTTGCTATTGGGGGCGATGAATTCATTCTTGTAGATAAGTTGGAACCTGAAACGCCAAAGAGTTTAAGGGTTACAAGGGGGCGTGAAATTTATGACAAAGAATTCTATTTAGAAAATTACAACAATGACAGTGTGGCAACATTTTTCCATACCATAGATAAAGTAGACAAGATAGTAAAGAGCAAAGGGTGGAAGTTAGATAAGAAACTTAATAAAGGATATGCTGGTTTTAAGTACGGGTTCCCTAATGTCTTTGGCATTACTTGGATTGGAACAAAGACCTTTTGCATCTTCTTTAAGTTGTCGAAAAATATCGCAGATAAAATTAAAATCCCTGGACTAAAACCTTATCGGTACGAAGATCCATGGAATCAAGTTTTATATAAAGTAGAGGGAAAAGATTATGATCTTCGTAAGTTGATGCCACTATTTGAAGCATCATACAAATATATAACTGGCACTAAATAACTTCAACAGGGGAGGGATTAGGGGGAGGTCTTTCATTTTCCTTTTCTCATATCTCTCGTAAACATTATACAGTTTGCTTTGTGGGTAGACGGGATTGCGATTGTGAAGGGGAAGGGGTAAAATAAAGCATTAAAAGGAGGGCGTTAAATGTCTGTTAAGGATATGATAAAAAAAGAGGTTGATAATCTGCCGGAGAATCTTGCCGCAGAGGTTTACGATTTTATGATGTTCTTAGAGAGCAAGGGGGAGAGATCAATTCTTGTCCAAGCCTCACAATCCTTATCTGCGCCATCGTTCCAGAAGATCTGGGACAATAAGGAGGATGCTGTTTATGACAGCTTATGAGAAGGGCGATGTAGTTCTTGTCCCCTTTCCTTTCAGTGACCAGACTACCACGAAAAAACGCCCTGCTCTCTTTTTACAATAAACTCCATGTCCAAGTTAGGAATAAGCATATACAACATACTGCTTGCTTTGTGGGTGGGAGGGATCGCGATCTTTTCTTTCCTCATCACTCCGGTCATATTCAAGGGCTTTGAGCGCGATACGGCGAGCGCGATCGTTGACAAGCTCTTTCCTTTTTACTTCCCGTATAACCTGATCATCTCTATAGCTGCGCTCTTGTGCTTTTTCTTTTTTACAAACCTTCAGTCAGGCATCTCTAAAAAGATATCCCTTGGACTGATCATCGCTGCCATCGTGATAAACGCTTTTATCACCTTTAAGATTTACCCTGACGTCAAGAAGGTAAAGGCAACGATAGCATCTTTTGAACAGACATCTTCAGAGTCATTAGAAAGGAAGGAGTTTAGAAAACTTCACGGGATCAGCGCTGTCTTGAATCTCCTGCTGCTGATAGACGGCATCGCACTTATCGTCATCAGCTCGGTACCGAAGGAATAGGCTTTAGTTCTCCCCAAGCACGCCCATTACCCAGAGAAGGTTCACCTGAGACGCAAGATAGTCTCTCCATGCCTGTGAAAGATTAACCTTTGCCTGCCGGAGATTGAGTTCTGCATCTTCAACTTCAAGCCTGATCTTCACTCCCAATTCGTAACCCTTTTCAGACATGAACAATAATTTCTCAGCCTGCTTAACTGTGCCGGAAAGGGCATCGACTATCTCTTTTGATTCCTGTACATTGTTCAGCGCCTGTCGCGTCTGAAGGGCGATGGAATTGGCAAGCTTCTCTTCGTCTATCTTAATGCTGCGAAGGTCGCTCTCAGCCTGCGTCACTTTTCCACTCGTGTGCATTCCGTCAAAGAAGGGGAAGGAGAGGAACATTCCGGCGCTCCATGCATTTCCGTTCATGTCCATATTTCTACTGTTCAAATCTTTCCATCCGTAGCCGCCCCTGAATTCAAGCTGCGGTTTGTCTTCTGAGTTTGCCATGGTGACGAGCTCACCAGCGATGTTTATACGGAAGCGGAGGTCTTTCACTTCAGGCCGGTTCTCAAGCGCTTTGCTGTACACCGCTTCATAGTCCAGCACTGTTGGAACATCAACGGGTTCCAAACTGCCAGTGACATCTATGCTCTTATCTTCGGATGCGAGAAGAAAACGGAGCCTGTCGAGCGCTTCGCGTATCCTGTTCTCCGTGCGTATGGAATCAGGCCGAGCATTTTGTACAGCGACCTCAGCTGCCAATACCTCATAATCAGTTGCAACTCCTGCGCTGTATTTGCGCTGCGCTTCTTCAAGATGCCGCTCTTTCTGCTCAAGGTTTTGAAGCGAAATGGCATGCAGCTCTTTTGCAAAAAGTACATCATAGAAGGCGATGGAGACATCCCTGAGAGCAGCCTGGCGGTAAAGCCTCAACTGCTCATCAGCGGTCTTGAGCCCTTCTTTAGCAGCTCTTATCGCAGCTCCGAGCTTGCCCCATGTGAAGAGCGTCTGTGTAACTCCGACCTCACCTGAATAGCTCCTCATCCTGTCAGGATAGAATCCGGTATCATCCTGACTGAGAAGCGCTGAGCCTGTAACGCTGAAGTGCGGCAATGCGGCAGCTCTCTCTTCGACATATTTTCCCTGAACCCAGCGTGAGTACTCCCGCGCCTTTTGAATATCAAGGTTCTTTTCAGAGGCGATATCAAGCGCCTGCTGCAAGGTCAAGACCTTTGTCTCGTCAGCTATGGCGGAAAGTGGCAGCATAAGTGTGATGATTAATATGAGTGAACAATAATATTTCTTCATATTGTCACCGCCTTTTTAGAGCTGAAGCGTTTACCTATCCAGACACCGAAATCATCCAGCACTGTGTACACAACCGGCACGACGAGAAGGGTCAGAACAGTTGAAGTGAGCAGCCCGCCTATTACGGCACGAGCCATAGGCGCGCGCATCTCTGAACCTGAGCCGAGCGCAAAGGCAAGCGGCATCATGCCGAAGACCATGGCGAGCGTTGTCATCAGGATCGGGCGGAGCCTCGTCCTTCCTGCGGTAATCACAGCTTCGCTTCTCTCGATGCCGCGTGCGCGCAGCACCTTTGCATAGTCCACAAGCAGTATGGCGTTCTTAGTGACCAAGCCCATAAGCATTATCAAACCTATAAGCGACATGATATTTACTGTGTCGCCTGTCATGAAGAGCATCCCTGCCATGCCGACGATGGAAAGGGGGAGGGATAGCATGATGGCAAACGGTTCCAGAAATGATTCAAACTGCGCTGCCAGTATGAGATAGACAAGGAGCACTGCAAGTATGAGAGACTCTCCCATATATCCGAAGGATTCAGCCATGTCCTCAGCCTCTCCTGAAAAGATTATCTTATAGCCCGGTTCCATAGTGATGCCCTCTGAAGCCTTCTGAACTTTGTTCATTGCGGTTCCTATAGGCACGCCGTCGAGATTTGCGGTTATGACCACCTCGCGGGTCAGCGCCTGACGGTTGATCTCAGATGGCGAGTTGCTCACATCATATGATGCGATGTTCGACAGCGGCATGAGAGCAAAAGGCCTGTTTCCCCTCTGCACGGCAAACCTCAGGTTCTGCACCTGAGTAGGGTCCTGGCGCAGATGTTCAGGCAGCCGCACCATCACATCCACTGAATCGCCGTCTTCGTCTTCATAGGTTGTCACAGCCTCACCGCCTACAAGCGCGCTTACGGTGCGGACGATGCGGTCGGTCATGATGCCTGCGTTGACAGCCTTTTCCCTGTCCACCGTGAGCCGGTATTCAGGGATGTCGCTCTCAAGCGTGGCTTCAATGTCAACGATGCCTGGGATGCCGTACATCTTATCCTTCAGTTTGGCTGAATACTTTTTTAATAATGCGATATCTTCGCCCCTCACATTCACAACGAGAGGCTTGATGCTGCTTCCGACTCCGCCTGCCTCTTCAATTGATATCTTGATACCCGGAATGCGCTGAAGCCTGTCGCGCACATCCTGCTGGATAGCATTCTGCTTCCTCTTCCGCTCTGAGCGTTCCTTGAGCTTTATGTAGACAACTCCGCTCTGTACAGTTCCGCTGTCGCCTGCGCCTATAGTTGAGTATGTGTGATCAACCTCCGGGATATCTTTGAGAGATGTAAGCATTGCGTTGAGCCGTCCCCGGCTTTCTTCAAGCGATGCGTCAGGCGCTGTCTTGAAACTTATCTGGAATTCACCCTTGTCAAAATTTGTCATGAATGATGATTCGAGCATGCCGAATATCATGATCCCGCTGACAAATGCGGCAAATGCAGAGATCAAAACCGTCTTTCTATGATCAAGCGCCCAGGCGATGAGATGGCGGTAGCGGTCAGCCATACTTTCAAAAAAATCATTGAAGCGGTCAAGAATTCGTGAGATGAAACCGCGCCTTCCTTCCCTGTGTATCGACGGGTCATACCAGCGCGAAGAGAGCATCGGGTCAAGCGTGAAGGATACAAGCAGAGATACAGAGACAGCAAATGCAACAGTGATGCCGAACGAGAAGAAGAAGCGGCCTACGATGCCCTTCATGAAGGCCACCGGCACGAATACCGCAAGGATGGACAAGGTTGTGGCAAAGACAGCGAGCCCGATCTCGTTCGTACCGTTGCGCGCTGCTGTAAAGTGGTCTTCGCCGCGTTCAAGATGGCGCACGATATTCTCCCGCACAACTATTGCGTCATCTATAAGCAGGCCTATCGCAAGCGAGAGCGCCATGAGCGTCATTATATTCAGAGTCATGCCGAGGGCGTTCATTATGATGAATGATGATATGACTGATATCGGCAGTGTGAGGCCTGTGATGACTGTGGAGCGCCATGAGTTGATGAAGCAGAAGACTATCAGTATAGTGAGAAGGCCGCCGATCACCATCGTCTCCTGCACGTCCTTGAGAGAATCGCGCGTCATTGTCGAAGCGTCTCTGACTACATCCAGTGTTACGCCCGAAGGAAGTTCCGGCTGGAGCTGGGCAACGCGCTTTATTATCGCATCAACAACCTCCACCATATTCGCGCCTGACTGTTTCTGGATATCAAGCGCAACTGCCGGGATACCGTTCACAAGCGCAAGAGAGCGCTCCTCTTCAATGCCGTCCACAACCTCTGCTACCTCTCCAAGCCTTATAGGCCTGCCATCGCGCTCAGCTATGACCATAGAGCGGAACTGATCCACGCTGTCAGGTTTTCCCGCTATCCTGAGCGGGTACTCTGTGTTGCCCCGGTGCAGCCTTCCAAGAGGTGTGTTCACATTCTCAGACCTCAATCCGTTTATCACAGTATCTACCCCTATGCCGAGGGACTCGATACGGCCCGGGTCTATGACTACATTGACCTCTCTCTTTGCTGAACCGACCAGATATACCTTTCCCACTCCGGAAACCGTCTCAAGCCGGCGCTTTATCTTCTTTTCTACAAGAAGGGTGAGGTCGCGGTTTGAGAGGGAAGAGGATCGCACTGCAAGCGATATGACAGGCAATGCGTTGAAATCGAGCTTCTGTATGATAGGGTCTTCGATGCCCTGCGGCAGTTCGCCTCTGACAGCGTTTATCTTCGCCCGTGCCTCCTGAGCGACCTCATTTATCTTCTCTTCAAGCCGGAACTCAACAACAACGGTTGATACGCCCTCGCGTGAATATGAGATGACGCGCTTTACCCCTGCGATAGGGTTCACGGCCTCCTCGATCTTTTTGGTCAGTTCCCTTTCAACACTTTCAGGAGAAGCGCCCGGGAACTTTGTGATTATGGAAACAACAGGTATCTCGACATTCGGATACATCTCCACAGAAAGCTGGCGGTACGAGAATATACCCAATACGACAAGGGTCAGCATTATGACCGCTGCAAAGATAGGCCTCTTTATGGAAAGGTCGGAAATGAGCATCTCTTACTTTTCCTGTCCGCCTGAGATGGTCACTTTGTCATTGTCCTTCAGATTAAAACCGCCGCGCACAACCAGCATCTCCCCTGAATTCAGCCCTGAGATGATCTCCACCTGATCTCCGGAGATAACGCCGATCGCTATCTCTCTGTAATGCGCAATGTCATTTTCAATTACATATGCGCCTGCCTTTTTTCCGGCAACATTAAGGCCTGTGAGAGCTGAGCGCGGAACCTGTATGACAGACCTCATGACCCCTGTCTGGATGGTCCCTTTAGCAAAAAGCCCTGTTTTTAATTCTCCGGATGAATTGATAACTTCAGCAGTCACTTTTATTGATCTGTCAGCTTCGTCCACTGAAGGGTTTATGTGCATTATCTTGCCTGAAAAGATTCTGCCTGGAAGCGCGTCAACAGTGAAGGTCAGAGGGTCGCCGGCCTTAATGGCAGCCATATTTACTGACGGGACAGTTACGGTAAGTTTGAGGATGCTGTTATCTACGATCTTAAAGAGCGGCTTTGCTGCTCCTGTGTCGCTGGTAAGATCGCCCACATTCACATCACGCAGTGAGACGACCCCGTTCATGGGAGAAAGTATCAGCCCTTTGGCAAGCCGCGCCTGAAGCGAGTGCATTTCTCCTTCTGCCGCGCTGACCTGGGCACGTGCTGCTTCAACACCTGCGTTAGCCGCCTCTGCCTCAGATACGGCATCCTCATAATTCTGCTGCGTGGCAAGGCCGAATTCTTTGAGCTTCTGCACGCGTGTCTTTTCACGCTCTGCGCGCTGGGCTGCGACCTGTGCCTGAAGGTATCCTGCCTTTGCAGATTCAACTGAAGCCTCTGCCCTCTTCACAAGCGCATCGGTCTCGCTCAGGTCTATCCGTGCGAGGGGTTCATTCTTTCTTACTTTCACCCATTCAGTAACATAAACATCACTTATGAGCCCCGGTATCTGGGACTTAACAACTGCCTCGTATTTTGGCGTCAAAGAGCCGACCACATCGATCCGTTCGGTCAGTTCTGAAGCTGCAACCGTAATGGTCTCTACAGCTATCGCAGGGCGATTATCCTTATCCGTATTTTTATTTTCAGTATTTTTTGAAGAACAGCCTGATGACGAGATAAAAGAAAGTAAAATAATAAATAACAGTATCTTCCTGTTCAATGGAGGCCACCTTTGTACTTTTATGGTTTTTATTTATGTGCTTCTGTTCTATTTCAGAATTAAAATCTATTTACAGTCCCCTATACGGCGGCCTTTCATCTTCTGCGTAACATTCATGCCGTCCATTGCCATTTTTGTTTCCCCGTCAAATGTGTCGCCTTTATACGTGATCCTGCCGGTGCTTTTTACAGGCTTCCCGTCGCTCATACAATGCACTTCCCAGGTAATAGTATCACCTTTTACATCGGTCTTCTCTATCTTGCAGTCCTTGGCATTCGGGTCTTTGTCCTGAGGTACACTGTCTTTGATAGTAAGGCACTGAGTATGTTTCATCGCAGGCATTTCCATAGGCATTCCGGGCATCTCCATCTTGGTTGTTATCTCCCACATGCCTTCATTCATATCCATTGCTGATACAGGCTGAAAAAACAAGAGTGCTGAGAAAGCAGTTATGACCGTTATTATTCTGTAATACATGATCTCCTCCCCTGATAATTTAATAACAGATTTATGCAGATATTATTATACAATTAAGCATGGTTTGTTTGGACAACTATCTTCTTAATTCTGATATAATTTGGAGAGTCTTTAACTAAGGAGGTCTGATGATTTCCAATTTTAGAAAAATATGTTCAATAGCTGTGATAACCGCTTTTCTTCTAATAAGTTATAACGGAAAAGCGTTTGCAACCGACTGGCAAAGTGTTTCTGATGCATTGATAAGAAGTTTTGAGGGCAAGATCGTATCTATTAAGCAGATCGATTCTAAGGAGTGCCATGCGGTATTATCGCCTGCAACATCAGGAGATCAGGCTGTGAAGCTGGCGGAAGATATCGGTGATTTTTTAAACAATTATACCGGCGGCCATAGCGGTGAGAAACCTGTTGTATATGTAATTGTGAAAGACAAAGAGATCGCTGCGGCAAGGTTTTCACGGATGAAGTATATTGGAAAGCTGCAGTGATAAAAGTTGTTTTCCTGAGTTAATGGAGCCACCGAGCTGAATCTAACCGCTTACCTGCTTATTATGAATGAGTAAAGGAAGGGTTTGCTAATCTTTCCTGATTTCCCCGTCTGTCTACTATACAGTCCAGGAATAATCCATTATTCTGTTGTGGACTATCAGCCGTTCAGATATTCGAGGGCTTAAAAAAGTTCTTGCAATATAATGAGATATAGTGATAATAAGGGAATAGTTAGGATTTAAGAAGTTCTATTGTGAAGACGGGCTTAAATACTTATAAACTGATGGGGTAATATCATGAGGCATATGGTTCAGAGTTTAATAAGGGTAGGTCAGTTTATCATTAATTCTCAGAGTATAGAACTTCTGCGCTTCAGGAACCAAAGATGCAATTTCTTCATTATTGTTTTTCTTTTTTTGTTTCCGGTCGTTATATGTCCGGCTATGGCAGGGGCTGAGGCACAGCCATATGTCGTAAAGGATATAAACAGTTCCCCTCTTGATTCGTCTCCTGCAAATTTGACCAATGTTAACGGAGTGCTCTTTTTTAAGGCTTATGACTCAATGAATGGGTTTGAGCTGTGGAAGAGCAATGGCACTGAAGGAGTGACCGTGCTGGTGAAGGATATCAATCCAGGCGCAAGTGGTTCGTATCCGGAAAACCTTACCAATATCAATGGTGTACTGTATTTTACGGCTGATGACGGAACGAATGGGGATGAGCTGTGGAAGAGCGACGGGACTGAAGGAGGAACCGTGCTGGTGAAAGACATCAGGCTCGGTGCAGATAGTTCGGGTATCTCATATGTTACTGATGTAAATGGCGTTCTGTATTTTCAGGTTAATGACGGAACGCACGGGTATGAGCTTTGGAAGAGCGATGGCACAACAGCAGGGACCGTGCAGGTAAAGGATATTGACCCCGGCACAAATGGTTCGTATCCGATGTATATGATTAATTTCAACGGAGTGCTGTATTTTAATGCCAATGATGGATCTAATGGATTTGAATTATGGAAGAGCGACGGGACAGCAGCAGGGACCGTGTTGGTGAAGGACATTTATCCCGGCACAAGCGGTTCGTCTCCCGGATATATTACCAATGTCAACGGTGTGCTGTATTTTAATGCCAATGACGGAACTAACGGAACGGAACTGTGGAAGAGCAACGGGACAGCAGCAGGGACGGTGTTGGTTAATGACATCAATCCCGGAGCTATCGGTTCGTCTCCCGGATATATTACCAATATAAACGGAGTGCTGTATTTTACGGCCGATGACGGAACTAACGGAATTGAACTGTGGAAGAGTGATGGTACAGCAGGAGGGACCGTGTTGGTTAAGGACATCAATCCCGGTGCTATCGGTTCGTCAAGTGATTTCAATCTTGTATATCCGGTCAATGTCAATGGTGTGTTGTATTTTACGGCCGATGACGGAATGAATGGGTATGAGCTGTGGAAGAGCGATGGGACTTTCACGGCGGCGACAGGGGTTCAAATCCCCTTGGGGACGCCAGCAATATTAAGGGGTTACGGCAACGTAGCCCCTATTCTTTTTGCCTGCTGTCGTCATTTTGTCGTCACTTTTGCTTTCAAGGTACCTGGATCTATGGCCCTGATAGCATCCCGAAGATCATCTGTTGCAAGATGTGCGTATCGTTGTGTCATACGCTGGTCCTTATGTCCGCAAAGCCGGGAGATGCGGTATAGATCTACTCCGGCCCTTACTAGAGAAGTGGCAAACTCATGTCTCAGGTCATGGAATCGAAAATCCTCGATCCCTGCACGTTCGCAGGCCCTCCTGAATGCAATACCAACCTGCCCACTTGTGTAGGGTTTGCCATCTGCAGTACGGAAGATATACCCTTTACCATGTTTACGTATCCCTATGGCTTCCTTCATGATCTGCCTTACAGTACTTGTCATTGGAATAGAGACCGGCTCATCATTTTTTGTCTTAGGGATTACGATACAGTCCATGCCAACCTCTACTTCCTCTATTGTCATCATGAGGATATTACCCTGCCTGAGGCCGGTCTGTAAGGCTACCGTAATAATTGGCTTAAGCCATGGCGGAAGTGCCAGATAAAGGCTCTGCTCTTCCCCCGGTTTAAAGTAACGGGTTCGTTTGTTATCCCCGCTTAGAGTTCTGATAACTTTTTTAACAGGGTTTTTTGTGCAGATCTCCCACTCATCTATTGCGACACTGAATATCTTACTGAGTGACCAGAGTTCTTTTCTGAGTGTTGTGGGCAAGATAGTCTTTAGCCTTTTAGCCTTGTACCTGCTTAAGATAGCAGGAGTCACCTCGTCGATCAGCAGATTACCAAAATGGTTTTTAAAGTGCTTAGCTATCTGCTGGTAACGCTCCTTAGACCTTGGTGAGTATCCAGGTGCAACCTCATCTGCAAAGCGGTCACAGACCTCTTGCATGGTGATCTTTTCGGGTTTATCAAAGAACGTACCTTGTACTATCTCATCTTTTGCTTTCAGGAAGAGGTGTTCGGCAAGCCTCTTATTACCAGTCTTTAGAGACCTGTCAATCCTTCTTCTATCGTGCCTAAATCTAAACCAGTATGTTTTACCTCTAAGGTACAGCCCCATATCAATTACCTCCAATTCGATTTGAGGCCCTGGCCCGGGTTACAAGTTCATTATAACCCGTGTCAGCTTCTTTTTTTGAGGACTCAACCCAGGCCAGTATGTCTTCATGGTCAAACCGGAGAGATCCATTAAGCTTTATGCAGGGGATCTGTCTTATTGCGGCCCACTGATAGATCGTTTTTTCCTTAACCTTGAGCAGATTAGACAGTTCTTTAATTGTTAATAATTGCATGTTTTCTAAATAGGCGATTTGTTACTACTTTTTGATAAAATTTCTGCCTTGTCTATATATAGCAACTTTTGATTTTTATGTCACGCCACAACGTGTCACTATTTTAGGTTGATAATATTTATTTTTATAAAACAGCTTGTAATCCTTTACGGATGGTAGATAAAAATACATGGTGAGTAGTACGCGTACTATGACTTCAATGCGAGAAGTCGCAGGTGGCCAATGGAATTGTTGCCAAGACGGTAAAGAAGTTCAAAGCGACAACGAATTCGAAGCATGATCTTCCTGTTGCCGAGAATCTTCTGAAACAGAACTTCGCGGCAGAGAAGCCTAACACAGTATGGGTTTCAGATATTACGTATATTTGGACCTTAGAGGGCTGGCTGTACCTTGCAGTGATCCTTGATCTATATTCCCGGCAGATAGTAGGATGGGCTATGAGTGACAGACTGACATCGGATTTTGTAGTTAAAGCCCTGTATCAGGCCATTGGGCATCGGCGCCCACCTTCAGGATGCATTATTCATTCTGACAGAGGGGTGCAGTATGCTAGTACTGATTTCCGAAAGGGGCTGGAGACCTTTGGCTTTATCCAGAGCATGAGCAGGAAGGGTAATTGTTACGACAATGCGGTTGCTGAGAGCTTTTTCCATACGTTAAAGATAGAGCATGTATATGATCACAAATATGAAACACGGGCAGAAGCCAGACAGAGCATATTCGAATATATTGAAATGTTCTATAATCGAATCAGAAGGCATTCAGCTCTGGGATATAAATCTCCGGTATCATTTGAACTGGAGGCTATGGCAGCCTAACTGAACTTTGTGTCCGTTGAAGCAGGGGAACTTCAAGGATATCCAACGATCGTGAGATCCTTAAGAGAGGAGGATGGGAGCTTATCTCCAGGAAGGAAGGCCAGTCACATTATAAGAAGATTGGAGGGAAGAATTATTGGCGATTCTCAAAGAAGGTGAGGCAGAGGATATGATATACACTTTTAAATTAATGAGTTACAGCGTAATTGTATATTTTTTTATTTGCAACTCGAAATTTGGGAGGCGATTTTTTCATCAGAATACTTCCCATCTTCCCCCTAATTCTATAACTTATTAATTTTAAATATTAATTTATATGTTTTATAGGGGGAAGTTGTGGGGGAACTATGGGGGAAGATGGGGGAATTATGG
>JAUSMY010000002.1 GCA_030646035.1 Thermodesulfovibrionia bacterium
TGATAATGCTGAAGACCCCGGACAATGCCAAAAGTGTACAGCCGGCGCCATTGTTATTGATAACACTGAAGACCCAGGTTCTTGCCAGAAGTGTGAAAATGGTGTCGCGGTGAATGATAATGCTGAAGACCCCGGACAATGTAAGAAGTGTTCAGCCGGTGCCATTGTTATTGATAACTCTGAAGACCCAGGTTCTTGCCAGAAGTGCGAGAACGGTGCTGCGGTGAATGATAATGCTGAAGACCCCGGAACATGCAAGAAGTGCTCAGCCGGCGCCATTGTTGCTGACAATGCTGAAGATCCGGGACAATGTCAAAAGTGTTCAGCCGGTGCCGTTGTTGATGATAATGCGGAGGATCCCGGAACATGTAAGAAGTGCTCAGCCGGCGCCGTTGTTGCTGACAATGCTGAAGATCCGGGACAATGTCAAAAGTGTTCAGCCGGTGCTGTTGTTAATGACAACCTTGAAGATCCCGGAACATGCAAGAAGTGTTCAGCCGGCACCATTGTTGATGACAACCTTGAAGACCCCGGAACATGTAAGAAATGTTCAGGCGGTGCTGTCGTTAATGACAACTTTGAAGATCCCGGACAATGCAAGAAGTGTTCAGCCGGTGCCATTGTTGATGACAATGCGGAAGACCCCGGAACATGCTGGAAATGTTCCGGAGGTGCAACAATGTATGATAATACCGAACCATGTAACGACAGTGATTCCTGTACAGAAAACGACCGTTGCAGCGGGGGGATCTGTGCAGGTAATCTAAACCCAAGCCCTGTAGATCCCGGATGTCTACAGTAGAACAAACATGAGCACTAAAATAACAACAATACTGCGAGGGTTACCTTTAAAGAAACCTTCATCAATCTATAACATTCTGATTCTCACCTGTTTTTTCTCTATCGTTTTAGCGGGCAAATCGTTTTCATTACAGCTTGGAAATACGGAGGTTACTCCAGAGATTACCATTAGCAGTGAATATGATGATAATATTAATCTTAAAAATGGTATCGATGATGAGACAACAGATGATATCGTTTTACATCTTATCCCGGTCATAAACTTCCTGATCCCTTACCAGGATCATAAGTTGTCTTTTGATTTTGACAGCGATTTTCGCAAGGGAACAAAGACTGACTTGTCTGAAAACAATTTAAATTTGGCAGGCGCCCTTGATCTCAACTTCCCGGGAGGGCTTAAATTTAATTTTCACGATTCTTTTACTAAAACAAGATTTGACCAGGCTCTGGAAGATGAAGCAGGGATCTCAAAAAACAAGTCAAATACATATGGAATAGCAACATCTTTTACCTATGTAAGTCGTCTAAAAGCCGAGGGAGAATTTAATCGTACATGGGAAGAGTTCTTGGATAAAGAAGAAATCTCCGAGCGTAATACAGATACTTTCAAAGGCACCCTCTCCCTTCCCGTAACTGAGTCAATTGTTTCATTTATGTCTTATTTCTATGAAAAACAGGACTCAGAACAAAACAAAGACCGTAATTATAAAGATAACCGATACATTATTGGAGCTAAATGGGCAGGCGTCTACAGGTTTTCTATTATAGCTGAAGGCGGATATGAAACAATCGATTATGAACTTTCATCTGCAGAAGATTTTAATAACCCCGTGGGAACGATGACGCTTATTGTTCAAATTACTGATATGATGGGAGGCAAGTTCTCTGTAGGCAAAGATGGATACGGGGATTACAGATATGAAGGAGGTCTCAGTTATGAGCAGCCTGATGATATATCAGCTAACCTAGCATTTATTAAAGAGACCATTAGTTCACTTTCAAGCACATCATCCGGCAGTACTTTAGAATCTACAACATATAATCTTCAACTAATCAAAAAACTGGTCGAGAAAATAACAATGACATTTGAAGGAAGTTATCAACTTCAGGCTTCTTCCTCAGACGGAGAAGATATAGAAGATAAGATATGGTTAGGCAAAGTCAGCTTTGACTACCCGATACAGGAATGGCTCAAAGTAGGAACTCATTACCAGTATGCAATGAGAGAAGCAAGTGATATAAAAGGTGAATACACTAACAACAGGGTTGGGATGTTCGCAACTCTTACTTTCTGAAACATTACTCCCACACCACTTATTCATAAAAATTATTCTTAATGACTAAAACCGATATCACATCAAAGATAATAATTATTATTCTTTTTTTCTTTTCTTTCACGGCATGCCTGACAGTTCCACTCATGGCTTCTGAAACAGAATTAAAGGAACAACCCTCAGATGTTGCGGAAGAATACAGCGCCTTATACAAGGCAGTTCCTGATGATGTTCTTACAATAAAAGTTTATGAAAATCCAGATCTTTCCGGAGCATTCACTATTTCTCAGGACGGCAATATTGTCTTCCCCCTGCTTGGCCTGATCAAGGTTTCAGGTTTGAGCGCAGGAGAGATAGAAAGGCTTCTAACTGAGATGCTGGGAAAAGATTACCTTTATGACCCGATCGTCAGTGTGACGGCAACCATTAAAAGTCAATTAGTCTATGTAGTAGGCGAAGTTAAAAAACCAGGGACCTTCCCTTATAAATCAGGCATGACGGTACTTAAAGCCATTACACTCGCTGATGGGGCAACACTGAAGGCTTCAACAAGGAACACCGTCATAAAGAGGATCATTAATAATAAAGAAGTGAAAATAAATGTAGATATGAGTGACACGCTTCAGCCTGATGACATTGTTGAGGTGCCTCTGAGCTTTTGGTAGAAATAAGATCGGAAAAGGAATAAACTGTGCTATGCCTATTTTATCAGAGTATTGGAATAAGATAAGAGAATATTTTTATTTTACAAAGCAATATATTTGGGTCTTTATTGCTGCTTATATGACTGTCGTCATTACAGTGACGGTATATACTTTTAATCAAACGCCCCTATATCGCGCTACCACTACATTGATCGTAGAACCTCATACTCCGGAAGCTGTCAGTTTTGGCATGGATTCATTTCCCGGAGAAGAGGGTGCTTTCTATACAACACAGTGGGAGATAATCAAGTCTTATGCTGTTGCCAAAAAAGCCTTTAACCTTCTTGAGTTGTCCGGAGACCCGGCTTTTATTGATGCGGAAGATCCTATTGAAATGTTTCGAAGAGGCATCTCTATTGACTTCCAAAAAACAAGCAGGTTGGTTAAGATCAATTTTGTCAGTGCTGATCCTGAGAGAGCTGCAAAATATGCTAATGCCGTAGCACAGGCATATATTCAGCACAATCTCGAAGATAAAAGGTCAACTTCCAAAGATGCTTTCACATGGCTGTCTGAACAGATCGCAGTTCTCAGGGCAAGTATAGAAAAGTCTGAAATGGAACTCTTAAAGTTCAAGGAAAAGGAAGATATAATTTCTCTTGAAAAGAGACAATCACTCCTCGAAGAAAAACTCTCTACACTGTATAGCGACTACACCAGAGCCGCTAATAAAAGCTTGGAACTTAAAACAACCCTTGATGAAGTAGAAAAATTGATGAAGAGCCCTGAACTGGCTGAATCATTGCCAAAAATAATTGAAAACTCCTATGTCGCCAAATTGAAGATGGACTACAGTGAGCTAAATAACAAACTTGCAGAAATATCAAAGAAATACAAACCGAAACATCCTGTAACGGTAAGCATTACATCACAGATCGACCAGATCAAAGAAAGCCTTGCTGCTGAAATCGGCAAGATAGCAAAAAGCATTGAAATAGAATACAAGATCAACAAAGCTAATGAAGAAGCCACAAAAAACAATCTCGATTCTTTAAAACAGGAATCAATGCAGCTTGCTCAGCAGGCTATACAATACGGGGCTATTAAGCGCGAAACTGAGAGCAGCAAGCAGATGTACGATGTCCTGCTGCAGCGTTTAAAAGAGACAGACATTAGCGGCAGCATTACATCAAACAATATTAGAGTTGTTGATGAAGCAAAGATCCCGGCAAATCCTTTTAAGCCTGAAAAGAAGAAGAATATCATAACAGCAAACATTGTTGGTTTCTGTCTCGGCATATTTCTTTGTTTTCTCTTCTCTAACATTGACGACACAATAAAAACAGAAGATGATATCAAGTCATTCCTTAAAGAGCATTTTTGGGGTTCGGTGCCAAAGGATAAAAATAAAATAACATCTAAAGAAAAAGGTTCTGTCTCTTTCCTCCGATCGTATAACAATATAAAAACCAGGCTCGGATTTTACAGGCGTGAGCATGTGCTCAAAACCATCATGATATCCAGTTCAGTCGTCGGCGAAGGCAAAACGACCAGCGCCATCTCATTAGGGATTGCTTGCGCAGAAGCAGGAGAGAGGGTACTTATGATCGATGCGGATATTTTCAATCCGCAACTTGGTAAACTATTAGGGGTAAATCATGAAGCAGGGATAACAGACTTTTTTTTCGATAAAAAAGATAAGAACGATATAATAGTTAACAGCAGTATACCAAACCTCTCAGTAATCCCATCCGGGCTCATTCCTCCAAACCCCGGCGCAGTGCTTGAATCTGAGAAACTGAAGATTCTGGTTGAAGCAGTAAGAGACAACTATGATATAGTAATTATTGACACCCCTCCTTTCAACCTGGCTATTGAAGTATCATTTCTTGCAAGCTATGTGGACGGTATCGTATTCGCAGTAAAAGCAAACAGCACATCGCGTAAAACTGTCAAAAAAGCGATAGAGGGCCTAAAATCAGCAAAAGGAAATATAATAGGTGTTATGCTCACCTGCACTGATTTTTCTCCCTTGGAGAATAACGCTTACTACTATAACAGGAGCGATAAGGCCTGATATTCATCAGTACCTATAAGTAGTTAAGGATATTGTAGTACATGTCCCTCTGCACGGGTTTGAAACCGGCACCCCTGATGGCTTTCAGGATATCATCGATCGTGACACTGAACTTCACCCCTGTTGAAGCAACGACATTCTCCTCAAGCATTGTTGAGCCGAAGTCATTTGCGCCGAACCTTAATGATACCTGAGCCATCTTCAAACCCTGCGTCACCCATGAGGCCTGAATGTTTGGGACATTGTCGAGATAGACCCTTGAGAGAGAAAGCACGCGGAGATAGTCCACTGCAGTAGCTGTGTGGAGTTTAGAGTTACCCCCCCTCTGCCCCCCCTTACCAAGGGGGGGATGGGGGGGTAGATTTTTCTCTAAACTCTTAACTCCTAACTCTGTATTCCCCGGCTGAAAGCTCCAAGGGATAAACGCAGTAAATCCGTTCGTCTTATCCTGAAGCCTTCGTACCGCATCAAGGTGTTCAATGATGTCTTCAGGCTCTTCAACGCTTCCAAACATCATGGTCGCGGTCGTCTTCATACCAAGCTTATGAGCCTCTTCCATAACCTTCAGCCACTGCTTGGAGCCTATCTTGTTCGGGCTTATCCTCTCCCTGACCCTGTCTGAAAGTATCTCAGCGCCCCCGCCGGGGATTGAATCAAGCCCCGCCTCGATCAAAGAGGTAATGGCCTCTTTCAATGTAACACCGGCCTTATCAGCCATATAAAAGATCTCAGGCGGAGAAAAGCCGTGCACATGTATGTCAAACCTTTTCTTGATCGACTGCAAAAGTTCAATGTAATAATGTATATCAAGGTCAGGATGAAGCCCGCCCTGGATAAGTATCTGTGTGCCGCCGCAGTCTATCGTCTCTCTTATCTTATTAAAGAGCCTTCTGCTTGAAAGGATATACGCGTCAGGAGAATCCTTTTCCCTGTAGAAGGCGCAGAACTTACACTTGTTAATACATATGTTGGTGTAATTGATGTTGCGGTCTATGATAAATGAAACATCGCCTTCAGGATGAAGCTTCTTCCTCAGGTTATCAGCCATCTGGCCGAGGCCGAGAAGGTCAGCGTTCTTCAGAAGCTCAAGGCCTTCGCTCCTGGTAATGCGTTTTATGTTTTTGTTTTCACTCTTCACTTTCAACCCTTAACTCCTGACCTCTTTATAAAACGAATCCCGCTCTACCGGGACTTTGCCGGCTTTCTCGATCAGGTTCACCAACTGCGCGCGTGTCAGCGCATTTGCAGATAGCGCTCCTGCTGAGCGTGTGATCTTTTCCTCTATGATCGTGCCATCAAGGTCGTCGGCGCCGAACATGAGAGCAAGCTGCGCGATCTTCTCGCCTAACATGACCCAGTAGGCCTTTATGTGCGTGAAGTTGTCAAGAAAGAGCCTTGAGATCGCGATGGTCTTAAGGTCGTCAATGCCTGAGGTATAACTCGCGCCTTCAATCTTTGTGTTTAGCGGATGAAATGCCAGAGGAATAAATGCCTGAAACCCGCCTGTCCTGTCCTGGAGTTCACGAAGTTTGAGCATGTGTTCAACTCTGTGCTTATATGTTTCAAGATGTCCGTAGAGCATTGTGGCGTTGGTTCTGATCCCGGCATTGTGCGCCGCTTCCATTATCTTAAGCCATCTCTTGCCCGGGATCTTCTCAGGACAGATCTTGTTTCTCACTCTTGTATCAAATATCTCAGCCCCGCCGCCCGGCATCGAGTCAAGCCCTGCGTTTCTTAATTCGCTCAATGTATCAGCAAGAGACAATCCGCTTATCTTTGAGAAATAATCTATCTCAACAGCTGTGAATGCCTTTATGTGAATATGCGGAAGTGACTTTTTAATCGCTCTCAACATCTCTAAATAAAAATCAAATCGCCAATCAGGATGAAGCCCTCCGACAATGTGGACTTCGCTGAAAGATCCCCACTTTGGCAAAGGGGGGCTGGGGGGATTTTTTGAGTTCCCGGTTTTGAGTTTTTTTAGAATCTCCTTGATGCTCAGCTCATACGCGCCCTTATCCCCTTTTGAGCGGCTGAAGGCGCAAAACTTGCAGCGGTTGACGCAGATATTCGTAGGATTAATATGACGGTTTTGGATAAAGTATGCGTTCTTGCCGTTCTTCTCTTCAGCAATAAGATTCGCAAGCCTGCCGATGGTGAAGATGTCATCGCTCTGGAAAAGTGAAAGGGCATCGTCTGTGCTTAAACGATGCCCTGAGAGTATCTTTTGCTCTATCTTTTTAATTCCCACGGCTCATACTTTCCAGTCTTGCCACCCTCTCTTCCATCGGTGGATGGGTGCTGAAAAGGTTTGCAAAGCCTCTGCCTGAGAGGGGGTTTACGATGAACATGTGCGCTGTTGCCGGTGTGGCATTAAGCGGTATCTGTTTTGAAGCCATATGAAGTTTTTTAAGGGCGCTTGCAAGATTCCTCGGATTTCCCGCTATTTTTGCGCCACCTGCATCAGCAGCATACTCCCTTGAACGCGATATCGCCATCTGTATGAGCATTGCCGCGATTGGCGCGACTATCATCATGACTATTGCGGCAACAGGGTTACTCCCTTCGTCGTCATCCCTGCCTCCGAAGATCATGGCCCACTGCGCCATGTGCGCGAGATAGCTGATTGCGCCTGCGACTGTTGCCGCGACTGTGGCTATCAGGATGTCCCTGTTCTTTACATGCGCGAGCTCATGTGCTAAGACACCTTCAAGCTCTTCCCTGCTGAGTATCTGCATTATGCCTGTAGTTACGGCAACTGCAGCATGCTCCGGGTTCCTGCCCGTTGCAAACGCATTTGGCTGAGGCTGTTCGATAATATAGACCTTCGGCATCGGAAGCTCCGCCCTCTGCGCAAGGTTTCTTACAATAGAGTAAAGCTCCGGCTCCTCTGTCTGATTCACCTCTTTAGCCTTGTACATCTTTAAGACTATCTTGTCGCTGAACCAGTATGTGAAGACATTCATTCCAAAGGCTATCATGAGGGCTATTGTCATCCCTGACTTGCCGCCCATAGCCCCTCCTGCGAATATAAGCAGTAATGTTAAGCCCGTCATCAGGGCCGCTGTTTTAAGTATATTCATTTACGTTGCCTCCTTGATCTTATGGTGTATTATTATTTTACTTAAGAGGACATGGGTAAAGCAACGAGAGGCGTTATGCTTAATTGACTTACTTAGCTCTTATCTTTAAACTTATTACTTATGAAAAAAGATGTAATAGAATCAGTTAAAAACGCGATCGAGGCGCTTATGGATGCATGGGGCTTAGAGAACATCCCTGCCATTGATGTTGAAATACCCAGGGATGAGTCTCACGGTGATGTTGCCACAACCATCGCCATGAGCCTTGCAAGGCCGTTAAGAAGATCTCCGAAGATGATAGCCGAAGAGATAGTTAAGAAGATAATGGAGCAGCCCGGCCCGTTCCAAAAAGTTGAGACAGCAGGCTCCGGCTTCATCAACTTTACATACCATAATGAGTATTACCATGAAAAACTCAAAAAGCTTCTTAAGGAAGGGCATGAGTTCTTCAGAACAGATATAGGCCAAGGGAAGAAGGTCCAGGTCGAATTTGTAAGCGCAAACCCCACAGGCCCTCTTCATATAGGACATGGAAGGGGCGCGGCAGTGGGTAACGCCCTATGCAATCTCCTCAAATCCGCAGGTTATGAAGTTGAGCGGGAGTTCTATGTCAATGATGCGGGAATGCAGGTAAAGCTTCTCGGCCTTTCAGTCTACACCGTCTACCAGCAGATGTTAGGGAATGAGATGCCTTTTCCTGAAAACGGTTACAAAGGCGATTATGTTAAAGATATATCCGAAGAGATGAAGTTAAAGGTAAGTGATAAGTATCACAACATTCCATTTAAAGATTGCAGTGATATATTTACAGACTTTGCATATAAGAAGATGCTTGCAGATCTCGCGCGCGATCTCAGGGAATTCGGAATAGGCTTCGACAGGTGGCAGAGCGAAAAAGAGCTCTATGACAAAGGGGCTGTTAAAGATGCGTTAGAGCACCTGAAGAAGAACGGCCTTGCGTATGAAAAAGACGGAGCACTCTGGTTCAGGTCAACCGATTTCGGCGATGACAAGGACAGGGTAGTTGTGAAGAATGACGGCGAGTTCACATACTTTGCCTCAGACATCGCATACCATAAAGAGAAGCTCGACAGAGGGTTTGATACGATAATAGATATCTGGGGCGCAGACCATCACGGATATATCCCGAGGATAAGGGCTGTGCTCAAGGCGTTCGGGCTTTCTGAAGAAAAGTTCAAGGTCATTCTTGTTCAGATCGTCTCTCTCCTTAGAGAAGGCAAGCCTGTTCAGATGTCAAAGAGGTCAGGTGAATTTATCACACTGCGCGAGGTCATGGATGAGGTCGGCGCTGATATCGCAAAGTTCATATTCCTCACGAGGCGGTCTGACAGCCATCTTGATTTTGACATAGAGATCGCCAAAAGAGAGTCATCTGAAAACCCTGTCTTCTATGTACAGTATGCCTTTGCGAGAATATCAAGCATATTCAGGCAGGTAAAAGAGAGGAATATCCAGACCTGCCTGCCGGTAGGCATGGGATTCAGCAGCTCAACCATGCCTGAAATAGACTTATCAATACTTAAAGAAGACGATGAGATATCTTTGATAAAGAAGCTGCTTCATTACACTATGGTATTTGAAGGGGCGGTAGCAACATACGAGCCGCACAGAATAACATTCTATCTTCAGGAGCTTGCCAGGCACTTTCACTCTTACTACAACAAGCACAGGGTGATATCTGATGATAATGATCTGACAGTAGCAAGATTGTATCTCTGCAGATCAGTTCAAATTGTACTGGAAGAGGGGCTGAATATTCTTGGGGTAAAAGCCCCGGAAAGAATGTGAGTAAAAAGAAGATACTTAAATTTCAATTAACCGCAACCGACGGCAATGCCCGTCTCGGGCAGATCCATACTGCACGAGGAATCATCAACACACCGGCATTCATCCCTGTGGGCACGCTCGCTACTGTGAAATCAATGAGTGTCGAGGAGATGAAGGAGATCGGTGCTGAGATAATACTCTCAAATACATATCATCTTTATTTAAGGCCTGGTCATGATGTGATAAGAAATCTCGGCGGACTGCATAAGTTTATGAACTGGGACGGCCCTATGCTCACCGACAGTGGCGGGTTCCAGGTCTTCAGCCTTTCGCCTCTGAGAAAGATAACTGAAGAAGGCGTGGAGTTCAGGTCTCACCTTGACGGCTCAACGCATTTCTTAACTCCTGAACTTGCGATGGAGATACAGGCCGCGCTGGGTTCTGACATAGCCATGGCGTTTGACGAGTGCACGCCTTATCCTGCAACAAGGGAATATGCGCTTAAGTCCCTGCAACTCACTACAAGATGGGCCGAGCGGTGTCTTAAAGAAAAGAATAAAAACACCCCCCCTTCGCCCCCCCTTACCAAGGGGGGGATTGGGGGGGTAGTTAATTCTCAGGCGCTCTTTGCCATTGTTCAGGGCGGGGTATTTAAGGATCTGCGTAAGCAGAGCGCGGAAGAGCTGATGAGCCTGCCTACCGGACAGGCAGGTATGGATTTTGACGGTTACGCGCTCGGCGGGCTCAGTGTCGGAGAGCCGAAAGATATGATGTATGAGATGATCAATTACACAGCCCCTCTTCTGCCAAAAGACAAGACAAGATATCTGATGGGCATCGGAGATTTGAATGACGTGCTTGAAGCAGTTTCATCCGGCATAGATATTTTTGACTGCGTCATGCCCACAAGGAACGCAAGGAACGGCACACTCTTTACGAGCCGGGGAAGGATAAGCATAAAGCGCGAGGAGTTCAAGCAAGACCCTTCACCGCTTGACCCCGAGTGCGGCTGCTACACATGCAGGAACTATTCAAAGGCATACTTAAGACATCTATATATGAGCCGGGAAATACTCTCTATGAGATTGAACACCTATCACAACCTATACTTCTATATTGAGTTCTTCAGAAAGATGAGAGAAGCGATAAAAAATGGAGAGTTTGAGAATTTCAGGAAAGTGCAGTCGCTAATATTACAGAACAATTTCAATGAGGATTGATATAATTATCCCATGAGAATATTAATAACAGGTGGCACCGGCTTCATCGGCTCGGCATTGACGCGAGAGCTTCGGGAAGAAGGCCATGCAGTCATAATTACTACCAGGCACAAATCCGATTCGGAAAACAAGATAACATGGAATCCGCCAGACCTTATTCCTGCAGATATTATCTCAACAATCGATGCTGTCATAAACCTGGCAGGTGAACCTATCGCGCCTGAGAAGTGGACAGAAGAGAGAAAAGAACGCATCATGTCGAGCCGTGTTGAAACAACTCGCGCGCTTGTTGCGTCAATGAAGAATGCCGGCTCAAGACCAAAGGTGCTCATAAGCGCCTCTGCAATCGGCTATTACGGCGCGCATGGAGATGAGGTCATAAACGAAGTATCCCCTCCTGCGTCTGACTTTCTTGCCGGGGTATGCAAGGCATGGGAGGCAGAGGCTTTAAAGGCTGAAGAGGTGGGTATGAGAGTTGTCCTTGTAAGGATTGGCGGAGTGTTAGAAAAAGACGGCGGCGTTCTGAAGCATATGTCAGCACAGTTTAATTTCATGATGGGCGGCCCTGTTGGCGACGGGGAACAGTGGTTCTCGTGGATACACAGAGATGACATTGTTGGGATTTTTAAGTTTGCGCTGCAGAACGATTCAGTATCCGGGCCGGTCAACGGAACAGCTCCGAACCCTGTAACAAACCTTGCCTTCAGCACTGCGCTTGGCAAAGCAATGAAGAGGCCGTCATATGTATCCGTTCCGGCCTTTGTCATTAAGATGGCTCTTGGAGAACTCGCTGATATCCTGATTACAGGCCAGAGAGTAGTTCCGGAAAAGGCTTTGAAGGCGGGTTATCAATTCAAGCACACTGAGATCAAAGACGCATTAAAAACTATATTCGAAAAAAGATAGTAAACTAAGCAAGCCGCAACCCCTACTCTTTCCACTCCAGCTTATCAAGCATCTTCTTATTATCAAAGAACCAGTCAACTGTCTTTTTGACCCCGTCTTCAAGAGATGTCTTAGGCTTCCAACCGAGAACCTTCTTTGTCTTATCGATATTCGCCCATGTCGCCCTGACATCGGCAATATGCATCTTGAGCCTCTTCACCTTAACCGGTTTGCCGAGGTGCTTTCCAAGAAGGTCGATAACATAGTTAAGCTTTACAGGATGGTCGCCGCCAAGATTGAATATCTCGTAACCAACAGGTTTCAACGCGCGGATAGTGCCGTCGGCAATGTCATCTATGTAGGTGAAGTCCCTGGTCTGGTTGCCGTCTCCGAATACAGGAATGGCCTTGCCTGCATCAATATTCTTTATGAACTTGAATACGCTCATGTCAGGCCTTCCGGCAGGGCCGTAGACCGTGAAGTATCTTAAGACACTGACATCTATCTTATTTAAATAGTGGTATGCATAGCACATCACCTCGGCTGCCTTCTTTGTGGCGGAATAAGGGGCAAGCGGGGTGTCTGTCCTTGATGTCTCCTTAAAAGGCATCTCTTCAGACGCATAAAGGCTTGAGGTTGATGCCTGCACAAATTTCTTTACCTTGTTCTCAACGCAGCACTCAAGAAGGTTCAGCGTCCCCTTTGTGTTTGCGTCGAGATAAACCCATGGGTCTTCCACAGACGCCCTCACGCCTGCCCTTGCGGCAAGGTTGATGACAGCGCTTATTTTATGTTTTTTAAATATCTCTCTTAATTTCTTGTAGTCGGCGATATCGACTTTATAGAAAGTAAAGTCAGGAAATTTTTTGAGTATGCCGAGCCTCCAATGCTTCAGCTTCGGGTCATAATAGTTGTTCATGTTATCAACGCCTATGACCATGACATTTTTCTGCAGCAGTGTATGTGACACCTTCCATCCGATAAAACCTGCACAGCCTGTAACCAATATTGTCTTCATTAAAGCCTTATCTCCCGATCTTCTTTTTATCAAAAATGTCTTTGCATCTATCAAAACTTATACATCAAAACCTATCACATCAAAATATCTGCTGAAGTGATCCGCAAGCGGCAGGCTGACAATTGCTATGCTATTTTTCTTTTTTAAATTGTCCCTGATCATAATATTTAGATACAGCTTTGTTATAAAGAAGTTATATAATACGATTTATTATAATACAGCAACAACCGGGCAAAAACAAATCATAATAGCAGAGTGACCACATATGAAAATAGCACTGATCAGGAAAAATTACACACCTTACGGCGGGGCTGAAAACTACATGAAACAGGTCGCCGCAGGCCTGGTAGGCAAAGGACATGACATACATATACTGAGCGCCGGTAATTGGGAAGAGACAGAGTTCCATGTCCATAAGATCGAAGCAGCCTCACGTCCGTCCCTTCTTTCAAACCTTCTCTTCTCAATGAACATAAAGAGCTTCCTGGATAAAGAGACCTTTGACTCTGTCGTCAGCTTTGAGCGTACCGGTTATGGCGATATCTACAGGGCGGGTGACGGATGCCATAAAGAATGGCTTAATAAACGAAAAAAGCATGAGCCGTTTTACAAGAGAATAAGCTTTGCAATTAATCCCCATCACCGTATGCTGCTGTATCTTGAGAAGAAGACGTTTGAGAATTTAAAGATAATCATAGCCAATTCAAATATGGTTAAAGACGACATCATCAGGAACTACGCCATCCCCTCTGAAAAGATCCGTGTAATATATAACGGAGTGGATCTTCAAAGATTCCACCCTGCTGATGACGATAAAAAAGAGGCAGCAAAATGTTCAATGGGGCTGCAAGGCATGAAAGTCGTCTTATTCGTCGGGGCAGACCTTGACAGAAAGGGACTGCCCGTATTGCTGAAAGCGTTGTCGGCACTCGAGGATAAAGGGGTCAAGCTTCTGGTTGCAGGAAGAAAGGCTAAAAAAAGGCACATCTGCTTAATAAGGAAGCTCGGGATAGAGAAGAGCGTGGTCTTGTGGGGGCCTGAAAAAAACATTGAAAAGCTTTACGCCGCAGCTGATATATTTGTCCTGCCTACCATATATGACCCGTTCAGTAACGCGACCCTCGAGGCTATGGCCTCAGGACTGCCTGTGATAACGACATCATCCAACGGGGCGGCTGAACTGATAAACAGCGGCGTCGAGGGATATGTGGTTGAAGACCATGATGATGCCGGTAGCATTGCAGTGCATATAAGCGCCGCGCTATCAGACAGTGAAGAGATGGGCAGGCGCGCCCGCTTAAAGGCCGAACAGTTCCCTATAGAAAAAGCCGTAGAGAGCATCATCGAAACAATATCAGGAGCCGGGGCATAATTTGAAGAAGAGGCCCTCTGAATTCAAAGATGTTAAAAAGATACTCGTGATAAAGCTCCGCCACATCGGGGATGTGCTGCTTACTGTGCCTGTCTTCAGGGCGCTGAAAAAGGCCTTTCCGGGCGCGGAGATATCAGCTCTCATAAACAGCGGTACCGAGGCCGTCCTTCACGGCAACCCGCTTATTGACAGGATCATATCATTCGACAGAAACATAAAGGGACTGCCAACGCTCAGGCGTATCGCTGGGGAGGCAAGGTTTCTAAATAGATTAAGGTCTGAAGATTTTGACATGACGGTTGACCTGACAGGCGGCGACAGGGCCGCTGTCGCATCATTTTTTTCAGGCGCAAGATACAGGATAGGCTGGAAGCCCGACAGGGGGCTTGCAGGCAAGAGGTTCTTCTATACCCATAATGTCGATCCTGAAGGAGATAAACATATGGTGCTTCAGAACATAGGGATACTTGAAGGATCAGGGATCAGGGCCGGAGATATATCGGTAGATTTTTATACACCTGCGCCGGAAAGGGAAGGCGCTGCCGATATGCTTAACAAAAACAACATGTACAGCCGCAGCGCCATAGTGCATATCCACCCGACATCAAGATGGCTCTTCAAGTGCTGGAAGGATGAGTATATGGCCGAGATGATCAGCTGGCTCATAGGTAACGGGGCCGGTGTAATCCTGACCTCCTCCCCTGACAGGAATGAGATAGAAAAGGCCGGAAGGATCATATCACTGGTACGCTCGGGCGGAGGGAAAGATGATGACGGCCTCCTGAACCTGGCAGGCAAGACATCCATCAAACAGCTCGGCGCTATCTCTGAGGCGGCTGACCTCTTCTTCGGGGTTGATTCCGCCCCTATGCATATAGCAGCGGCCGTCAACACACCCGTGGTCGCCCTCT
Source organism: Thermodesulfovibrionia bacterium (assembly GCA_030646035.1). Taxonomy (NCBI): domain Bacteria; kingdom Pseudomonadati; phylum Nitrospirota; class Thermodesulfovibrionia; species Thermodesulfovibrionia bacterium. The sequence continues at coordinate 15,074 of JAUSMY010000002.1, forward strand.
TCGGCCCGAGCGGGGCCTTTAACTGGGGGCCGTGGGATAATAGATACAGTGTAGAGAGTACAGGGCATAGGGCAGGACAAGCAGAACCATATTCCAATAAAAACGGCATACAGACATTCGGGATGCATACCGTGATACAGAGATCATACGACTGCGTCCCATGCGGCAGGGCAGGATGTGACGGCAGCAAAAAGAGCAGGTGCCTCGATGATATCACTCCCGAAGAGGTGAAGGCGGTGATTGAGAAAAAACTTAAGGAGATAAAAAAGTAGATGGCGATCCCTGTCCTCATGTACCACCATATCAACGTGCATAAAGGGGATATCGTAACTGTCAGGCCTGAGATATTTAAAGAGCAGATGAAGCTGCTGAAAGCGGCTGGCATAAAGACCTTAAAGGCAGATGAGCTTATCTCATACATAAAAGGGGGGATCACTGCTGACATAAAGGCGGCGGTGCTCACATTTGATGACGGATGGCTTGATAATCATATAAATGTCCTGCCGGTCCTGAAGGAGTATGACCTTAACGCGGTAATATTCATAATTACCGACAGGGCTGAAGAGGCCGGAGCGGGCGGCAATGATACACAAGGCCGCATCCCGACTCATGAGGAGTCAAAAAAACTGATAGCAGGCGGAGACTCCTTCAGGGTGGCACTTGACTGGAAACTTATAAAAGAGATGTCTGAAACAGGCCTGGTCGAATTCTATTCTCATACAAAAAGCCACAGAAGGTGCGCCGAGCTTTCCGTGGCAGAACTTGCTGAGGAGCTTAAGGGTTCAAAAGAAGTTATGGAGCAGAGGCTTCAGAGACCCTGCCCATACCTGTGCTGGCCATACGGCAGTTACAATGAAACATCTATTGAAATTGCTAAAGAGGCTGGTTATAGTGCTCTCTTTACAGTGGACCATGGCGTGGTCAGGACAGGGGATGATCCGTTTTCAATAAAAAGGATAGATGTTCAGGACAGCATATCATGGTTCAGGGAGACGGTCCTGAGCAGTAACAGACAGGGCTTCAGCGATGAGTAGTATCGGCCTGCCTGGATCTCAGGGCTTATTTCATATGGAGAACAAACCGACAATACTGCATACAGAGGCCTCAACCGGATGGGGAGGCCAGGAGATAAGGGTCTTTGAGGAGTCGCTCAGGATGACGGCCCGGGGATACCGTGTAATTATTGCCGCGCCTGAAAAGAGCTTGCTCAATAAAAAGGCAGCAGCAGCCGGTATCGCCATATTTGACATGGAGTTCAACAAAAAAGACCCCCGCTCTTTTTTAAGGATGGCATCCCTCATAACCAGAGAGAAGGTCGATATCCTGAATACACACAGCTCTGCCGACAGCTGGGTGGCAACGATAGCCGCATATCTCTCAGGACGTAAGCCGAAGGTCATAAGAACAAGGCACCTCTCAACGCCGATAAGCAGGTCCATTCTGAGCCGCATTATATATGACATGCTTCCTGACGCCGTTATTACGACCGGAGAGGCTATAAAGGATAGAATGGTCAGGCATAACGGTTTCAGGGCTGATAAGATAATCTCGATACCGACCGGCGTCGACCTCAAGAGGTTCAGCCATAAAGATGTCAGGCCATGCATCATTCAGACGGGTTTTCATATCGGCATAATAGGCGTGCTCAGGAACTGGAAGGGACATACATATCTTCTTGACGCCCTGCCCGCCCTATTGAATAAGATCAAGGACCTGCACCTTTATATTGTCGGCGACGGCCCGCAGGCAGGCAACCTTAAAAAAAAGGTGCGCGCGATGGGAATGGAAGGCAATGTCTTTTTTCTCGGGCACAGAGAGGACATCCCGGAGATAATGGCCTCGCTTGATATCGTAGTCCATCCGTCGTACGAGAGCGAAGGCGTACCTCAGAGCATACTTCAGGCCATGGCCATGCATAAGCCTGTTATAGCTTCAGATGTGGGCGCTATAAGTGAGGCGGTCATAAACAACCATACCGGCATTCTGCTGAAGCCGAGAGACCCGGCCCTTATAACTGACAGCATACTCAGGCTATACTCAGACCCGCAGCTTAGGGCATCTATGGGCAGAGAGGCCGGAATACTTGTTGAAAAAAGGTTCTCAATCGACGCGATGGCCGACAAGGTTGAGAGACTCTACCGCGGCCTTGGGAAAAAGAGAGGCAGATGAGAGCTTCAGGCCGAAAGAGCATACTGATAATCATCGTGGCCCGTATAGGGGATACGTTATTCGTGACCCCTGCGGTGCGCGCCCTTAGAAAATGTTTCCCCGATGCGCGTATCGACGTTCTGGCACACCCCGGAAGGATAAGCGTGCTTGAGAATAACCAGGATATCAATATGTTATTATGCAATAACATTTGGGGCCGCTTCCGTCTTCTTCCCAGGCTTAATAACAGATACGACATGGTCTTTGTTTACGGGGAAGATATAAAGCTGCTCAAATACGGGAGGAGCATTGGTAAATATGTCATAGGTTTTAAACACGGCATCCCCTCGGTTGACCGGCTGATGGACATAGCCGTTCCGCGGCCTTTGGTGCCCATGCACGCTGTAGATGAAAGACTGCTTCTTCCGGCTGCCGCCGGAACAAAATGTGCTGAGAAGAAACTTGTCTACTGCGTCAGAAAAGAAGAGAAATCATGGGCGGACTCTTTTATGAAGAAGAACGGCATAGGCGTAAATGATATTGTGATCGGCTTTCAAATAGCAGGTTTCCCCACCAAGGCCTACAGAGACTGGCCTGTTGAGAAATTCATATCATTGGGTCGGCATATCATGAATAAATACAAAGCAAAGATACTGCTCTTTGGCTCCGGGAAAGAGGTAAAAAAAGCGAAAGAGATCCGGAATGCGCTTGGAGGCAACTCGGTCATTGCAGCAGGCAGGACAAGCATACGGCAGGCAGCCGCTCTGATATCAGGGCTCAACGCCTTTGTGACCACCGATACAGGTCCGATGCATATAGCCTTTGCGCTTGAAGTCCCAACCGTGGCATTATTCCACTGCATGCACCCGGCCAGATATCTCGGGCCGCTTCACAATATAGACAGGTTCACCATGATACAGATGACTCCCCCCCTGAATGAAGAGTGCGGGCGGCACCTGGCGCTGGATTCCATCAGCAGCGATATGGTATGGAAAGAGATCCAGAAGATGATAGGAGACAAACTGTGAAGATAGCATTCTATGATGTGACATCAACCGTCTCCATCGGCGGCATACAGACCGCGATATGGGAGCTTTCCAATGAGCTGGCCTCAAGGGGCATAGAGGTCCATATATACGGCGGCAACGGCCCTATACGGCCCGCAGGCCTTAACCATTCCATTAAGGTATTTACATTCCCTTTTCTGCCGCGTGAAAAGGTTCCTGATATCGGCAGCCGCTTCCAGAGGATAATAGAGAGGCTTACGATGACCTTCTTTGCCCGGAAAAGACTGAGAGAGAACTCCTATGACATCATTTTCACTACAAAGCCTTTCGATTTCTTTCTGCCCTATTTTACAGGCGGAGGAAATTTGGCAAGGTATGCCTTTTTAAGCCAGGGCACGGACTTCTTCCCCGGCGACAGAGCCCTGTCGAAACGTATCAGCATATGGCTTTCATGCAGCCACTTCAACGCCTGGCAGGTGATGTCCCGTTACAAGAGATATCCGAGGGTAATATACAACGGCGTTGATACAGCAAAATTTCATCCGATGCTGCCGGACGCGGAATTAAAGAGGTCTATCGGCATCAATGAGGGCGAAACGGTCTTCATCTTTGCCGGCAGGCTCGTAGGCTGGAAAGGGGTCAAGCATATTGTTGAGGCCATGGGCTTTGAGGCTGTACGTAAACTGCCTGTCAAACTTCTCATCATCGGCAACGGGCCTGAGAAGAAGAGGCTTGAGAAGATGTCATCTGAAATGGGCCTGAACGAAAGGGTCGTCTTTCTCGATTTTGTCCCGCACGGAGAACTGCCCCGATATTACTCTGTGGCTGACGCGGCGATATACCCCAGTATAGGCGATGAGGCCTTCGGCATATCGATAGCCGAAGCTATGGCCTGCGGCAAGCCGGTCATAGCCAGCCATATCGGAGGCATCCCCGAGGTAACCGGAAATGACGGAAGCTGCGGCTTTCTCGTATCCCCGACGAGTCCTGATGAGATAGCAGAAAAGATCGTCTTTCTCGCCTGCAACGCCGCGGCGAGGTCGCGCATGGGTGAGAGCGCCCGGCTGAGAGTATCTGAGAACTTTACATGGAAACGGTCGGTAGACCGTTTATTAGATGAGATCAAGACCTGTTTATAAACTATTGATGGCAGACCCTCACCCTCTGCCTTCGTCCGCCCCCGAAGCGCTTCAGACCATCCAGACGGCGGCGGCTCTTGCAAAAGTCATGAATGTCCATCTGATAGTAAGCAGGGGCGAAGATGAAAACCCGGAAAGTTATTACCGTCTTGATATACCGGACGATCTTCATATCCATGATATCCCTAACTTTAAAAAAGAACACGGGCTGGTCCGCCCTTCCTGGAACCTCCCATTTTTTATTATTACATTATTCAACGCTGCCACGCTCCGGAAAAAAGAGAGGATAAATGCCTTGCTCATCAGGAACCTTAAACTGGCGGCCTTTCTTCTTAGATGCCGGCGGATGGTCAAGCTGCCTCCGGTCATCTTTGAGATACATGAGATATTCTCCTTCTCATTCGGCGACGAGCTGCGGATAAAAGATAAGAAGCCGGGCAGCAAGGCGCTGAGGCTTGCTGAGAAAGAGAAATATGTATATGAAAATGCAGACGGGATAATCTGCACCACAAACCATGTGGCAGATGAGATAAGAAAAAGGTTCAGCATCAGTTGCCCCATTCTTGTGGCGCCCAACGGTGTTGACTCTTCCGTTCTTGACCAGTGCATGGATAAAGAACCGGAGGCAGAGAATAATACAGAAGGCGGCAGGCTCATCCTCTATCTCGGGAGCCTGCATCACTGGAAAGGGATCGATGTCCTGATAGAGGCCCTTCAGTATATACCCTGCGCTTCTCTGGAGATAGTGGGCGGAGACAGTGAAAGGATAAATGTTTACAGGGAGTATGCCGCAAAGCTCGGCCTTGAAAACAGGATCCATTTTGAAGGTTATGTCAAGCCGGCAAGGCGTTTCAGTTTCATGGCCCGTGCCGACATATGCGTCCTGCCGCTTAAGCCATTAAGTGTGGCGCTCTTTGCGTCGCCGATAAAGCTCTTCGAATATATGGCATCAGGCACGCCCGTGGTTGCCTCTGACCTGCCCTCGACAAGGGAGATAATCAAAGACGGTATCAGCGGCATCCTTGTTCCTCCTGATGACCCGAAAGCTCTTGCAGAGGCGATAAACAGGCTTATAAACGATAAAGAGCTCGGCAGGAGGCTTGCGGCCAGGGCCAAGAGTGATGTAAGGGAATTCACGTGGGAGAATCGTGGAGAAAAGATAGCGGGCTTTCTGAGGTCAAACTGGTCATGATATGTGCGGAATAGCCGGGATATTTAATTCAGGAGAGACTGTCTCCCCTAATGATGTCCGCAGCATGCTTGATGCGGCAGCGCATCGCGGGCCGGATGATTCAGGAATAACCTCTTTCAATACCGCAAGCGGGAAGTGGTGGGGCCTGCCTGACGGCGGCGGCCGTAGCGACCTTGTCCTCGGACATCTCAGATTAAGCATCATCGACCTCTCCTCAGCGGGCCATCAGCCTATGTCCGATCCCGGCGGCAGGACATGGATAACTTATAACGGAGAGATATACAACCATCTTGAACTGCGCAGACGGCTTCAGGAACGCGGATACATCTTCAAATCCGCAACAGATACAGAGGTCGTGCTTTATGCTTATAAGGAGTATGGACATTCGTGCCTTAAGTATTTCAGGGGGTTTTTCGCCTTCTGTATTTATGACGCTGACAGAAAAGAGCTCTTTATGGCAAGGGACCGCCTCGGGCTTAAACCCCTGAAGTATTACTGGGACGGGCAGAGGTTCGCATTCGCCTCTGAGATGAAGTCTCTTCTGGAACTCCCATGGGTAAGCCGTACTGCGGACACCAGAGCTATAGACCGCTACATCGCCTACCGTTACATCCCTTCTCCTCTCACCGGCATAAAGAACATATATAAACTGCCGGCAGGATGCAGCATCACATTTTCGCTTGAGAAACCTGAAAGGGAGATTAAGCCGCATCAGTACTGGGTACCCCGTTTTGAGCCTAAAACCGTTATATCGTTCGATGAGGCAAAAGAGAGCATGCTCTCCTTGCTCGGAGAATCGGTCAGCATGCGCATGATGTCCGACGTGCCCATCGGGGTATTTCTGAGCGGAGGGCTCGACTCCAGCGCGGTGGTTGCGCTGCTAAGGCAAAGGCATAACGGGGACATCCGGACATTCTCCGTAGGTTTCCCTGATGAGGAGTTTGATGAAAGGCCTTTCGCAAGGAGCGTTGCCGAACGCTACGGCACCATTCATACAGAGCTTATGGCTGAAACGGACATAGGCAGGGACCTTCAGAAGATCATATGGCATTTTGATGAGCCGTTCGGAGACCCGTCCGCGCTTCCCTCGTTCTACCTGGCAAAGGCTGCCTCGTCCCACATAAAGGTCGTGCTGAACGGAGACGGAGGGGATGAGGTCTTTGCAGGCTACAAGCGCTACGCCATTCACGCAAGGAACCGCTTTCTCGATTACCTTCCTTCATCGCTGCATGATGCCGCAAGATATCTGTCAGAAATGCTTCCGCCCGATATTGACAAGAGGAGCTTTCGAGGAAGGCCCGGCCGCATACTTGAGTCATTGTCAGGCGGCCTGACAGAGACCTATCCGCTGAGGTTTGCAGGCCTTTCATGGAAGATACGTAACTCGTTATATAAGGGATGCCCTTTTATAAAGGCTGAAAGGTACGGGTGGCCTGCCGAGATAAATAGTCTTCTGGATAAAACAGGGGCTCGCACGGCTATGGAGAGGCTTATGGCGCTTGACCAGGTCACATATCTGCCTGACGATATCCTTGTGAAATCAGACCTTGCAGGGATGTCCCACGGCCTTGAGGCGCGTTCTCCTTTTCTTGACCATGTATTCGTTGAGTGGGCGAACAGCCTGCCGCTCTCATACAAAAAGGACAAGCACATTCTGAAAGAGGCTTTCAGGGACTATCTGCCATATGATATTATTAAACGCAAAAAGGCAGGCTTCAACCCGCCTCTGGCCCGCTGGATGAGGACGGTGCTTAAAGAGAGCATCGAAAGTTATCTCCTCTCAGAGGATTCGCCCCTCAGCTTCATGAACAGAGATGTAATTAAAAAGATGAACGATATCCATCAGTCAGGCAGGGCAAATATGAGCGAACCGCTCTGGTCCCTTCTTGTGCTGGCCGTATGGACAGAAAAGAACCGTATAAGTTTTTAATTAAGAGAAGAATTATTCCGCAATAGTTTTTATTAAAAACATTACATACAAAACGATTTGAACAGCTCCCCTCAAATTTCAAATTATTTATCATAAGAATCAATGAATTTTGATATAGCCTCTCCGACTAAAAAATATCCGTCTTCTGAGTAATGGGGGCCTATCCCGAGAGGGAATAAAGCAGTAGGATCATCCTGCTTCATAAAAATAGGGTGCAAATCAATAACAGGCAAATCTAATGAATCAAAAACCAAAAGCACCTTGTCCCTATGAAACAGTTCTCCACTGTCAGGATTTCCATTACGATATCTTGCTATCGCAGGCAAATAAACTACCGTCATCTTACCTCCCCATGATTCTACTTCAAGCTTCATCTTTTGTGCTACTTGCAACAAAAAATCCGAAGGTGGCGGGGGCTCTTCAGAGAGGTTTAACAATATTTTCATATGCTTACGTAGATGCGATAATTCTACTACCTTTTTATAAAACGGTTTTATTTTTTGTGGCCCAACACCATTTAAATATCGCAATATATAATTAGATATAAATTCATCTATTTCGTTTTGTTTATTCTTGAGAGATTGAGTGAAATCCGGGTTTAAATATTTTATTAAGAAACTATCTTTTGATTCTTTTATCAGATCTAGAATATCATTACCTTCAAAATAAAGCCAAAAAACCAGCGGAGGCCGCAAGTCATTTGCATACTCCCTTAAAACCGCCAGGGCAAACAAGGGACCGGTGCCGCCGACTCCCAGATTTACAACAGAATGCCCTTTTGATCTTAATATCCCGGCTGTGTCTTTGTCCGGATTAACACAAGCACCCAGAGTAAACGAATCTCCTACCAACAGAATATCCGGAGAGCTTTCGTGGGAGCCCGCAGGATTATTAAATCCATACTCATCAGATTCAAAAATCGCGTAATCCCCTGATTCATTACAGTGAACAATGGTCTTTCGGGATATTCCTGCCAAAGGCAGTATGACATTCCCTTCTGAATCATTTTTAAAACCATCTGGTTTATACAAGGTAAGGAAAACTTTTGGATTGTTTTCTCTAAGATATTTTGCAAACTGGGCTGGTAAACGAGGCTCAAATTTAACATTGTTTTTTTTGGCAGCTTTCAATTGATTAAGCGGTTCACCAACAAAAATGCCGACCATTACTTCAGCACTATAAATACTGAAAATTGATGAAAGGATCACAAGACACAAATTATCTATTTTCTTTTTATCCCAACTTCTTAACGCATGTTGCAAAAAAAACAAAACCACTCCATAAGAAGATATAATTATGATGAACTTCTCAATTGTATATTTCTCATATCTGTTAACCGTATAAATCAATCCGATAATGAGTCCTACCAGAACAATTAATACAATTGCCTTTGTAGTGTAAATTTTCTTAAAACACATATAGATCCTTTAAGTTATATACAGGTAAAGAGAGCCACAAAACTTATAAAAATGTTATCTGATCATAATGCAATTATTCAGCCATGGTCTTACTATAGACAAAATTATTCTATGCGTCAAGGAACTGAATTTAAAGCAGGATTGCTGAATTAAGAGATAAGTTGCTATATTATTCATAAGAAGATATCACAAAACAAATATCATTGAATGGCTGGCTGGATAAATTCTTGCGTATATTTAACTCTGTCTTTGTTATAACAAATGCCATATAAAGCAAAAATTAAATCTATATTGATGCAGGCGGGCGGGCAGGGAGACGGCATAATAGCCGCGAACGGCCTGCAGGCGCTGATCGAACTCAACATACCGTTCCTTGCGGATGACGGCATATGCTTCACAAGAAGCCTTGTGGAGCCGCTCGTAAAGGCCATGCTGCCCGGACTGAATATAAGGAGCATAGCCGATGCAGGGCACTCCCCTCACCCTCGCTATCACCTCCTGTCAAAGATCTCCTGGACAACAGTATTCCGCAACTACTTTTCAGGGGACTTTTATTATGATTTTGCCGAACGCAGAAGGCTCGCCTCATTTGACTACCCGCCGCAGGGCCCGGGCAGGCGCCTGCAGCAGTACCTGACAGATATGAAGCTCTCATCAGGCACGAGGGTTCTCAGGGAGACGCCTTCATATTACGCCCTCAAGATGTGGGCGCCTGTAGCTGCGGCATGGGGGGTGTCGGAGACAGCGCTTCTCAGAGGGCTCTATATGTCTTACAGGACGGTCTCTCAGCGATTGAGACAATATGCTGATGATCCGGAAAGGCATCATGCTGAAGTGCCGGTTAATAAAATAGCAATCTTCCCGGGCGGGGGCTCATTTCAGTTTCTGCCTGCAGACTTTATCAGAGGCATACTTTCAGAGCTTATGCCGGACGGTTCCGGATATACATGCTACTTCGCTCCGGGCGACCCTATGCTGGATGATTACGTCAAAGCGGGCCTGAACTCATCGGTCACAAACTCAGTTGATGATATACTGCAAATAGTTGCGAATGCCGATATTACCGTTACTGCGGACAGCTTTGTCTCGCATCTGGCCCAGCTCATCTCAAAAGAGCACGTGGCCCTTATGTCCCATGACCTGCCGCAGCATACCATCCATCCAGCCGCAAGGTCGAGGGTCGTCTTTGAACCGCTTGACTGCTGCCCCTGCTATTATACAAACCGCAGGGATGAGAAGCTCTGCCCCGCAGGCTACGAATGCTGTGCCGTCTTCCTGTCCGGCAGCTACAGAGAGCAGGCTCTCGAAACCATAAAAAAGATACTGACGCCATAGCAAAGAAGGAGAAGCCATACCTGTTATGCCGAAAAAAGTATTGATGGTAACAGGCCCTGTTCATACAGTTCCGCCATTGAAAGGTGCGGCAGTAGAGACATGGATGTATGAGGTATCCAGAAGGCTTTCCGGATATGAACCTCATATCATATCCATCTCACATCCTCTTTATCCTCTGGAGGAATTCAGGGACGGGATATATTTTCACAGGATACGTTTCGGCAAGGCATACCGAAGGATCTTCCAGAAGATGACCAGGCTTGACCCGCTTTCATACCAGAAAAGGATTGCCCGTATCATCAACCAAGTCCGGCCTGATATAGTCCATATGCATAACTTCACCAAATGGTCTGATTCCCTTGTCAGCCTCATAAAGAACAGCGATACTAAAACCCTGCTCCATCAGCATAATGAGTTCTTTGGCGCTATACCGGACACCCCTGTCGACCACCTTCTATGCTGCAGCAGGTTCATAACCGAACTGCCGAGCAGCCTCTCTATAAAGGCAAAAGGGCGCTCGCATATTTACAACGGTGTAAACCTGGAGAGGTTTCGTCCGCATTGGGAATGCGTCCGGCTCAAAGAAGAGATGCGCAGCCGTTTCGGCATAAAGAAGGATGAGTTTGTCGCTATGTATGTAGGCAGGGTCTCGCCTGAAAAGGGCGTGGAGCACTTCATCAGGAGCGCACTGCTTTTAAAAGAAGAAAAAAATATCAGATTCCTTGTTGTCGGTGAGATAGCAAAAGGGCAGCCCGGCAACAAGAGGGTAATATACGGTAAGGATATGATAAAGCTGGCGAAGCCGCTCGGCGATAAGATCATATTTACCGACGTCTTCCCCCCTTCAGAGATCCACTTGCTGTATCTGTCAGGGAACGTCATGGTAGTGCCCTCAAATTTCGAAGAGCCGTTCGGCATGGTAGGTATAGAGGCGATGGCGACCGGCCTGCCTGTGATCGCGAGAAAGAAGGGCGGGATTACTGAGTATGTGGCCGACGGGACTAACGGCTATCTGATAGATGAAGAAAGGATGTGCGAAGATATCGCCGGGAAGATCAGGATGCTCTCCGCTGACAACGACCTGAGGATGAAGATAGGAAGAGAAGGAAGAAAAACCGTTGAGAATGGATTTTCATGGGAAGACATCGCCAAGGAAGTTGAAAAACTTTACAACAAACTGACAGAATAACGCTTTGTAATAAAAGATCATAAAGCCGGTATGTTATGAGGAAAAGATTCAAATCTATACCCCGAAGAATTCCATCGCCCGGCTTTCAACGAAGTTTTTGTATTCCTTGATAAACCTTTCTATGCTGAAGCGTTCAGAGTTCTTTCTTATCTCATCGGGGTTGAACATCTTTTCATTAGCCTCAAACATTTCAACCGCCTCTATCAACGCCTCAGGAGTCTGTTCATGGAAAAATATGCCGGTAGGATGCGCTCCTCCATTGCCCGCTGCTTCTTTCTCATCAAGAGGAATGACCGTCTCAACAGCACCGCCTTTTCCATATGCTATTACCGGCGTTCCGCATGCCTGCGCCTCCACAGGCAAGATGCCGAAATCCTCCTCTGCCGCAAAGACAAATGCCCTGGCCTTTTTCATATATTCCTTTAGTACATCACCGGCTTGATAGCCTAACAGCCTGATATTGCCCTTTGCCTTTGCCCTGACCTTTTCAAAATCAGGCCCGTCGCCTATAACAACAAGCGGCAGGCCCATATCTGAAAATGCCTCAACGATAATGTCCATCTTTTTATAAGGAACCATCCTTGAGACAGCCAGATAGAAATTCTCTCTTTCATCCCCGACCTGAAAATCATCAATATCAACCGGCGGATAGATGACATCAGCATCCCTGCCATAGGCCCTCTTTATCCTGTCTTTAATGTAATGGGAGTTGGCTATGAAATAATCAACATTTTTTGAATTCGCGTAATCCCAATCCCTGATGCGTTTCAGCACGGCCTTTACCAAAACTCCCTTTAACCCTCTTTCAAGGCCGGATTCCTTAAGATACTGGCCCTGAAGGTCCCAGACATATCTCATTGGCGTGTGGCAGTAACATATATGGAGCTGGCCCGGCTTCTTGCGCACTCCCTTTGCCACGGCATGAGAACTTGACAGTATGAGCTGATACTCGGACAGATCAAACCGTTGGATGGCAAACGGCATGATCGGCAGATAGTTGCGGTATCTCTTTTGTGCCATCGGCAAGTGCTTTATAAATGATGTATTGACCTTTTTGCCTGATAAAAAGGCGCGCTCCTCCTGTGGAAGAAAATCCAGCAGACAGAAGAGGTCTGCATCAGGGTAGAGTTTCAAGATCTGCTCCAGTACTCTCTCGGACCCTACATAAGTCACAAGCCAGTCATGGATGATAGCGGTTTTCATTTATTCATTATCCCAGATAAAAGTTTGTTTGCAATTTCTCCCTGATAGGATAATCAAGGAATTCATTTGAATATTTTTTCTTTTTTTCTAGAAGAAAGAAATTCCCCCATGCCAATGAAGGGAACATCTTTGCCAGAGATTTAGCTATGATCGGAGGGAAAGGGTAAAAATTGCTTCCTTTGAAATCTATTAATTCATATCCTGAATAGATATCCAGAAAATCCAGGAGCCCGGATTTTGTAAAAGCTCTGACATGAGCAGAGAACAACTGAATAGGGGTCGGCTGCATACCGGCAAGTAATAGCAGTCGATTGTGTAATGATGCTAAATTAGGAACACCTAAAATCAGTTTTCCATTAATCTTTAGTATCCTGCTGGTCTCATGCATTATCCAAAAGATCTCTTTTGTATGTTCCAGAAATTGATTGGCAATTACAATATCAACTGATTCATTTTCAAATGGAAGCCTATCTCTTTCTATATCAAGCTGATGAACTTCAATATCCCGGCTTTTCAGCCCAGCTATATTAGGTTCATAAAATTCTACTGCACACATCTTTGCTGACGGATTTATCGCTTTTGCAATGTCAAGGTCAACCCCGTTCCCGGCACCTAAATCCAGAGGTGGACCCCATCCATTGGACAGGTTAGGGGCTGATTTAAGGTGGAATGCACCGGCCATCATGCCGCCTCCAAAAGCTGTTCTGATTTCCTATATCCGCCAATAGGCAGATTCCAGTATGCCTCATAAGGGGTCTTG
>JAUSMY010000003.1 GCA_030646035.1 Thermodesulfovibrionia bacterium
GGCAAACCGGCCACTTGGGTCCACCGTCACCGACGTGGGCAACGGCCCGGCCGCAATCGTGTCCACCGCCGTCAACGCTCCCGTCGTGCTGTTAATGGCAAACGTCGACAGACTATCGCTTTGATTCGCCGCATAGGCGAAGCGCCCACTCGGATCCACCGTGATGGAGAAGGGCTGGAGCCCGGAGATCATGTAGCCAAGGGAGCGCAATTGCCCGCTCATCGCATCGACCACATACATCGAGATGGTGTTCTCGTCTGTGTTCGTCACATAAGCAAACCGCGGGGAAGCGGTCCCACCACCACCGCCGCCGCCACCCGAAGTAGTGCCCCCAGCGGTCAACACCCCTGTCGTACCATTGATCGTGAACGTCAACACTGAATTGTCAGCAAAGTCCACATAGGCAAACTGCCCGCTCGGGTCAACGCTGACGGAGACTGGGCTCGTGCCTGCCGCAATCGGCGCGCCCACCGTCGTCAACACCCCCGTCGTGCCATTGATCGCCAAGACGGACACGGTGTTGGCGCCTTGGTTCACGACATACGCAAACCGGCCGCTCGGGTCCACCGTCACCGACACGGGATTCGTCCCGACCGCCACAGGTGCACTCACCGCGGTCAACGCGCCTGTGCTGCCATCGATCCTGAAGACCGACACGTCATTGGACAGTTCATTCGCCACATAAGCCCACCGTCCACTCGGGTCCACCGTCACCGCACGAGGCGTCATCCCGACTGCCACTGGCGTACCCACGGCTGTCAACCCTCCGCTGATGCGATTGATCGCGAACACCGACACGCTATTGGCCCCTTGGTTCACGACATACGCCCACCGTCCGCTCGGGTCCACCGTCACGAAGCGTGGCCCCGTCCCGGCCGTAAACGGACTACCCTCCACGGCTGCCAATGCCCCACTCGTGCCATTGATCGTGAACCCCGACACCGTATTGGCGCCTTGGTTCGCGACATACACGAATCGCCCGCTCGGATCCACCGTCACGGCCATGGGGGTCGTCCCGGTCGCCACCGGCGCGCCAAGGGGCGTCAAAACTCCGCTGCTCCCATCAATCGTGAATACCGACACATTGTTGGAGCCGGAGTTCGCCACATAGGCCCACTGACTGTTTGCGTCCACCGAGACAGCACGCGGAGCCGTCCCCGCAGGGAAGGGACTACCGGCCACGGCCGCCAACGCTCCGTTCGTACTATTGATCGCAAACGCAGACACGTTATTGAACGCTTGGTTCGCCACATAGGCGAACTTCGGCGTGAACTGCACCGGTGCCGTACTACGGACCATCGCCAGAGAGCTCGGCGCCGTGCGGGCCGCCACCGTTGCAGACGTGGCCAAAGGACTCAGGGCTCCTGTCGTGCTGTTAATTGTGAACGCCGATACGGTATTGCCCGACTCGTTCGCCACATAGAGAAACTGCAGACTCGGGTCCACCGTGACGGAGATCGGACCCGCCCCGGTCGGCACCGGACTACCGACTGCCGTCAGTGCCCCCGTCGTACTATTGATCGTATAGGCCGACACAGCATTCGCGCCGAAGTTCGCCACATAGACCCGCTGCCCGCTGGGATCGACCGTGATGGCCCGTGGGTCCACCCCCGTCGCCACCGGACTGCCGAGCGCGGTCAGCGCCCCGGTTGCGCTGTTGATCGTGAAGACCGAGATATTGCTGGAATCGCGGTTCGCCACATAGGCCCACCGCCCGCTCGGATCCACGACGACGGCACGCGGGCTCGCTCCCGCGGCAAACGGACTGCCCACGACCGGCGTTAAGGCCCCCGTCGTGCTGTTGATCGTATAGGCTGACACGTTGTCGGAATAGAGATTTGTCGCATAGACAAAATGCCCGCTCGGGTCCACCGTCACTACCATGGGCGCCGTCCCGGCCGGCACCGACGCGCCCACCGCCGTCAACGCCCCCGTCGTGCTGTTGACCGCATACGCCGACAGGCTATTGGCCAGGCGATTCGCCACATAGGCAAACCGCCCGCTTGGATCCACCGTGACCGACATGGGCAGCGGCCCGGCGGCAATCGTGTCCACCCCCGTCAATGCCCCCGTCGTGCTATTGATCGCAAACGTCGACAGGCTGTCGCTTTGATTTGCCACATAGGCGAACCGCCCACTCGGGTCCACCGTGACGGAGAAGGGATACAGCCCGGAGATCACATAACCCAGCGAGCGCAACTGGCCCGTGGTCGCATTCACCGCATACATTGAGATCGTGTTCTCGTCTGTGTTCGTCACATAGGCAAACCGCGGAAAACCGGTCCCACCGCCGCCGCCACCGCCCCCACCGCCAGACCCTCCTCCAGATGTACCCACGAAGGTACCAGTTGCCGTCAATGCCCCCGTCGTACTATTGATGGCAAACGCCGACACGGTGTTGGTACCGAAATCCACATAGGCCCACTGCCCGCTCGGGTCCACCGTGACCGACACGGGGAGCGCCCCCGTGGCAACCGGAGCACCCAGGGCCGTTAGAGCCCCAGTGATCCCATCGACCGCAAACGCCGAGACGGTATTCGACCCTTGGTTCACGACATACGCAAACCGGCCGCTCGG
>JAUSMY010000004.1 GCA_030646035.1 Thermodesulfovibrionia bacterium
TTTGATAGACCCTTTTTCACTGACCTGAATCTCCATTAACTATCCCCCTTAATTATTGAGATAGAGCGAGGTAGTAACGGCATCGTGGGTGTCTGTGTTGCTCCCTTCTCGCCTTCTATTTTCCCTCGCTCTATCATCTGAATTATCCTTTAAATTCAATATGTTATAGTTATATCCTACTTGATTACCTACCTAAGTCAACTAAAAAAGCTTTATTTTCTAATCACTTACGCTTATCGGCAGTGGTCGCGGAAATAAACATGCCAGATACAAGGCGGGCTGAAAATACGGAGGGGGTAACTAATCTGAAAACTATTGAAGTGTCTTTTTTTTAAAGCATAATTTTACTTGCCGTATAACATGGATATTAGGGAGTAAATACGGCCAGCATCAAGATAATTTATTAACCACACCACTATATTTTGTGCTTGTATTTTCCTATTCATACAATTATGATATTCATATTCCAGCAAATACGGATGGCTGGCTATTAATTGTTAGGCCGGTTAATTTAGTTGTACGCAATTGTTCGGGGTTTGTTAATTGAATGACAGGGAGGATGCATGGCAACAGAATCAGTTTTGGAAAGTACTCGCGAAACTCTAAATCGGGTACAGCAATTTGACGTAACATCACTAAGTCGTGAAGCCGATTTGGGCAAACAGATGAGTTTCTCAGAGGCTGTTACACCTGCGGAAGCTCTGATAAACATATACAAACGCATTCCTTTAACCGCTCTTGAAGATTTTTCAGATACTCAGCTAAACGCTCTTAGCTCGCAGGCGCAGGCCGATTTCAACGTCTTTAAGCAGATTCTTGACTTTAATGCCCAGGCCGCCAACGCATCCACCACCCGCACCAACATTCTTAACACACTCAATACTAGGCGAGATCAATTGTTCGAGCAACTTTGGCAGTATGTCGCCTACGGCGTCGCGCGAATTACTGACACCAGCCTTCTAGAAACCCAAGCACGTGCTACGATTCAGTCCATTAAGGATCAGTCGGCAAAGCTCACCGAGCAGTTGAATTCCGCAAAAGTTGACGCGGACAGTGCGTTAGCTGCAATTCGTGCTGTGGCGTCGGAGCAAGGTGTCTCTCAGCAAGCCAGCTATTTTAAACAGGAAGCTGAGGATCAAGAAACTTTGGCGGTTACATGGCTCAATTACACGTATAAGTTCGCGGCAGCTGTGGGAGTGTTTGCAGTTCTCAGCTTATTCCTTCATAAACTTAAATGGATTAAACCCGAAGGTAATGCTGAAATGTTTCAACTTATTAGCAGCAAATTTTTGATTTTTGCTGTGTTGGGATATTTGCTATTTATGGCATCGAGAAACTACACCACCCACAAACACAACGCAGTTGTAAACCGCCACCGGCAGAATGCATTACTAACGTATCGTGCACTCGTTGAGGCATCAGCGGACAAAGGAACGGAAGACATTGTTCTCGCTCATGCAGCTTCTTGCATTTTTTCACCACAGGAAACCGGCTTCACTCACGGAAAAGGGGAGGCATCGTCTGGCTCGAAGTCTGTGCTTGAACTCATGATGGAAAGCGCAACAAAAGCCGCGCAATAATTGTTGGCAAAAAATATTGGGACAAAAAAAGCTATAAGCCTAACAAGTGGGTCAACCAGACGGCGGGGAGCAGCGTTGCGCTAGTCGCGGCAAGTTCAGTGGCCGCCGCTGGTTACCCTTGGCGTTCTACTTCATCATTCCCATCTGCTCCCTCGCAAGCTCAAATATCTTTACCAAAGCAGTCGGATTATTCACGATACTGAACTGATCCTTAACATCGACCAGGACATTAAAAACCTCTTCATAATGCCGGCGGGACAAGATGAAATTCTCAGAACCTGAAAAGAGCAGGCTCACATCCTCCATCAGCTCCTTCAGCTGATCAACCTCTTCAGGCAAGAAAGCAAAGGCGACCTGTTTGAAGTCCGGGGATGACTCTGAAATGCTCAAGAAATCCATCTTTTCCAGATCATGCAGCAGCTCCGTATCCAACCCTGAGTATATCTTCAGATCAATATCCTCAATCTCTGACCAAAGTTCCTTCAGGATAACTGGATCGTCCTGGCCGGCTATCGCATTATGGCTCAGCTGTATAGCGACCTCTTCCTGGTGGTTTGTCGGCTTATCAATGTAAAGGATCATGACCTTCTCGATACCGGCGGCAGCTGATGCCTTTACTCTGTGATTGCCGCTCAGGACCTTATAACAATCATCCTCTTTGACGCATAACGGAAGGGATGTGAGCCCTCCATCACGTTTGATATTATCAACCAGATTCTGAAACATAGCCTGTGACATGTATCGGGCGTTCTTCTCAAGCGTCCTGATCTTTGCAGGGTCAACAAAATCCACCCTGTACGGTGCATTTATTTCTTCGAGTGCGGTATTGAGTTGGAGAATCTTTTCATCCATATTTTTGTAACCTCCTTTATTGATGTGTCATCAAATCCTGTCTTATAATTTAGAAACCCTTCTCCCCTTTTATGAAGCTCATATAATCCTCTGTATTTCATACTGACCGGCTGCTTTGTGAAGGCTGTCGTTATGATCGTATCTACCCTGCGGATATACTTCTCCTGCAGGAGCTTTTGGACCTCATGGCATTTTGAGACCATTAATAAAAGCTTGCTGAGGCGTTTGTACTTGCTCAGGACAACAAAGTCTGAAAGCATGTAGATACTATTATCTTTAACACCTTTTGATTTGCTATATCCGCTGAATATTAAAAACCCGAAAAGCTGATCACCGGCAAAGACCAGGATTGACAGATCTCCGCCGGTCGGCTCGATCTTCTTACTCAGGAACAGGTGTCGATAATGATTTACCGTGTTAGTGTCGCTAATCAGGAGCCTGACCTCTGAGTCTTCGGCGATATCGTCCTTAGGCATTAGAAGCTTATAGTGCTTTACCGTCTCGCTCACCTTACGCCGGAAGAGTCCTGTCTTAAATAGGATATTACTGTAGATATAAACTGCGCGCTTTCCGTAGAGCGTGCACTGAGCTATACAGGGGAGCTCTCTTTTAACATCGTCATACAAAACATAATCACCTTCTGTCATCCTCTTGATAGTAGCTTCCCTGCGCTCGGTCGTGAGGATGTCGTATTGCGGGCTTTTCCATTTAACCGACTCGTCAAGCTTTTGGAAGAGCTTTTCATATCCGCCTACGTAAGTCGGCAGGAACCCTATCACTACACCGTCCGTCCTCGGAAAGTAATCATGCACATCGATCATTGTGTATTCTTTTATGGATATCCTCTCGATAGACCTGTTGACCTTATCGACCGTCTTTGTAAAGATCTTCTCCCACTGTGCAAGATATGTCTGCCACATCCTCTCTTGATAGTCGTTGTTACGTTTGACATACTGAAACATCTCCAGTAAGAGCAGGAAGGTAGCAACCATCTCAGGGCCGCCACGGTCAATGTATTTCTGAGCCCAGAGGATCTCCGGATCCGTGATCTCAACATTCAGTTTACAGGCAGCTATCGCATGACCGATTGCACTCGAATAAAGGGAAACGTCATTACTGTAGATTTCAACATCTTTGCACCGCTGTGAGAGGATCTGCTCAACCGTGAAATTGCCGGAACAGCCTATATAACACTTCCTTCCCTCAAGCATATGTGCATGAGTCCAGAAGTACTTCCTCAGTTTTTCATTTATCGCTCCGATGAACATAAAAAAGCCCGACACCTCCTCTTAGGTTCGGGCTTAATAGTTCCCCGAAGCATCGGGGTTACCAACTAACCGTTATTAATTATTTGTTTCTTTATTACTTTATTTCTTTCTTGCGAAAAATCGTTGTGTCTCCTTTAACCTCTTTGATCGTAAGGTACACTTTGGTAATGCCGCCCTCGTTCAGGTTGATCTCTACCTGGCCAGTCCGGCCTTTGAGATCTTTGTGATTCTGAAGGTGCTCAGCAAGTTCCTTCTTCCATGTATTGCTCATGTGTCCTCCTTATAAAATAAAAAACCCGAGACGGTCCGCCCTATAAGCTTGCCATCTCGGGTCTAACAGGTCTCCGAAGAGTTGCCGACTAACCAAGTGTCAAATATTATAAGACTTTCGTCCCGGGTTTAACAGCTTCCCGACAAATTCGGGATTGCTAACTAACCGTTGTTTTATTCAGTCGTCGTTACGATCCTCCGTATCTGTCTTGGCTGCAAATTATATTTATTCGCCAGCTCTGAATTATTGAAACCTGTATGCTCTGCCCTGATATTCTCATCCCGCACTTTCCGCGCAAAACATGCCCTACCACACCGGCCGCACGTCTTGTCTTTACACATAAGATAAGGAACGGTGAGCCGTTGCCCCGGAGGGCCTAACTCTATAACGACTCTTTTGAATATCGCAAGGCCTAAGGGCCTTCCAATTACTGTATCTTCATAGAGCGCCTTTAGCATCCTATAGAAGCGCAGGGGATTTCTCCCCTTATTCTTCTTCCAGTAATAAGTCGTTATGGTTCCTTTGTCTCTGAATGAAGGCATGACGATCCTATTTCCTTCGCCAAGCGATTCAATGATCTTCTTTAAAACATTTTCTCCGAGTTCCCGGGAACTGAGCTCTCTGCAGAGCAGTTCTCCCAATACTTCAAAAGTCTCAAAACTTTGTAAGCTGTTTTTTGTCATTCATCGCTCCTTAACAACTCTTTAAAACGTCTGTCTGGAATAGCGGTCTTTCTAAGGACCTTATCTGATATCGCAATATACCCTCTGGTTGTCTTCGGATCGCTGTGTCCCATAAGGTAAGCGACCTCCAAAAGATCAACTGTCTCGACCGGATGCCCGCAGCGGGTACACCGGTCACGGCCGGCATCGTACAGATCTGTCGCAAAGGTAGTCCTCACCTTATGGATGAAGACATCGGAAGTGATCCCCATCTTTGAAGCATATTTCTTCAGTATGTTATTCATGGCGGTCGCCGAAAGCCTGCCGGAGCTTCCCTTCATACCGACAAATACAGGATCTCCCGGCTGGGCCTTATGAGCGTTTCTGATAGTGAGCCATTGCCTCAGTGCGTTTGACGGTGTCGTCCTCAGGGTTAATGTCCTGCTCTTGCCACCTTTGGCAAAGAGGATATTCAAGCGGATGTATCCGCTGCCTTTATCAATAACATCTTCTATCGCAAGATCGCATAGCTCAGAGACACGGAGCCCGGCGCCGTACGCTGTCATCAGCATCGCCATATCTCTTATCCCCATCTCCTTATTGAGATCAACAGCTGAAAAGATGAAACGAAGCTCCTCGGTTGTAAATTTGGACGGCAAAGTCTTTGATACCCTGGGAGAAGGAATGCCATCCGTCGGGTCCTTTTTGATAACCTTTGTAGAAAGCAGATATCTGAAGAAAGATCGGAGGCCGGCAAGCTTGTTCGCCCTGGATGAGTTTTTGATATTTCCAAATTTATAGTAGAGATCTTTAAGGAAGTTCTCTATGTCTTCGCGCACGATTGCCGCAGGATCCGCAGTGAAGCCGTTGCCCTTGCACCAGGAGATGAAGAACTCCGCCGAACGACGATAATTCTCTACACCGCCCGGCTGCCGGCCAACTATCCGCAACTCGTAATCTGTCCATGGCTTGATATATTCTTTTATATCCACCCCCCGCGCGCCCCCCTTTTGAACAAAAGAAGCTTTTTTGAACAATACCGAGACAAAGGAAAACGACCTTGTAATATGAGCCATTTTATAAACAGTAATGGGGGGGAGGCAACTTGTCCCACCAACAAAAAAACGAAGGGGGGGTGTATGTTAATGGATGTTTTATCCAGTAATAACCCTAATGAAATCAACATGTTATAGCTTTTTGTAGTCAATATACCCTCAATTTGTAACCAAATTCGGACTATTTCGGACTTTGTTCCAATGGTTCAGAGTTTCAAGCCAATACATACCATAAACAGATTCAATCCCTTTCTCCTCTCATAACCATCATCTTTTAAAAAATAAAACAAACTTATTAGAAGATACTTTTAAACAACAATAAGAGGCGAAATTTGGTGATCTGCGGCATGGCCAGTAATTTAGACCAGCTTAAACCTGCCTCCCCCGCTTCCCTACTTCCCCCAACTGTGACAATTCTCTTTAAAAATAAGAAGTTAGTTTTGGGGGAAGTTTAAGAGTCTGTGCTTATCCCTTCCCCCATAATTCCCCCATCTTCCCCCATAGTTCCCCCACAACTTCCCCCTATAAAACATATAAATTAATATTTAAAATTAATAAGTTATAGAATTAGGGGGAAGATGGGAAGTATTCTGATGAAAAAATCG
>JAUSMY010000005.1 GCA_030646035.1 Thermodesulfovibrionia bacterium
TTTCCCGTTAGGAGCTACAACAGTAACTTGGACAGTAACCGATCGTAGTGGAAACAGCAATACGGCAACACAAATAGTAACCGTGTTGGATACTCAAAATCCAACCATTGCAACATTGGCTGCCACAAGTGTAAATGCTGATGCAGGCGTATGTACGTATGCAAGTTCTCAATTAACGAAGCCTTCAGCGGCAGATAATTGTAGCGTGATAGTTACAGCTTCTCCTGCAAGTTTGACCTTAGGTTCCAATACCGTGACCTGGACTGCAACCGATGGTAGCGGGAACACCGCGACTTCTACTCAAACAGTAACTGTTGTAGATATTCAAATGCCGACCATAGCCGTATCAACCGTTTTGGTTTCTGCAAATGCGTCTTGTAGCGCAACAGGTGTTGATTTAGGAACACCAACAACAACCGATAATTGTTCGGTGGCTTTGGTTGCAAACGATGCTCCTGCAATTTTCGAATTGGGAAACACAACCGTAATTTGGACCGTAACCGATGGCAGTGGAAACACCGCAACGGCTAATCAAACCGTAACGGTGGTTGATGATCAAAACCCAACCGTAGAAACTTTGGCTGACATCAGCTTGAATGCAGATGCAGGTATTTGTTCCTACGCAAGTTCTCAATTAACCGCTCCTACTGCCGCAGATAATTGCAGCGTGGCAAGTGTTGTCGTGTCTCCGGCAAGTTTGGCTTTGGGTTCTAATCTAGTAACTTGGACAGTAACCGATGGTAGTGGTAATGTTACTACTTCTACTCAAAACGTTACCATTTTAGACGTAATAAATCCTGTTATTACTTGCCTTGAAAACATAGACGTCTATACAGACGCAAGCAGTTGTGGAGCTATTGTTAGTTATGCTTTGCCTGTGGTTACAGATAATTGCAATTCTAATGCAGCTTCTAATTTAATTTCAAACGGAAGTTTTGAGTCTGGTTTTTCTAATTGGACAATCAACGACGGTACTGGCACAAGTGGCTGTAACCAACCTTGGATTGCAACTACAACAGGATCAATGTGTAATTCTGTCGCCAGCCCTATCGATGGAACAAATGCGGCATATACTGCATTTGATGGCAGTGGCCCAACAGCATATACAATGAGCCAACAGATTACTATTCCTTCCGGATTTTCTGCAGCTAATTTAAACTGGTTAGAAACTTATAGTATGAATTATAGTAATACTCAGAGAACATTTAGTATTGATCTTTATGATGCAACGAACACTGTTCTAATTGCAAACCTTAATTCACAAGCATTGCCTTTCAACGGAAATATACCTTGGACTCCATTCAGTACGGATGTTACTTCTGTAATTACAAGCCAAATTGGCAATACAGTAACGCTAAGAGTTTCAGCTATAGTTCCGCAAACTTTAACTGGTCCTGGTGCCTTTGGCTTTGACAATGTATCATTAGACATTACAGGTGGTGGCGTTCAACTAGAACAAACTGCCGGTTTAGCTTCTGGTTCATTATTCCCAATAGGAACAACAACAAATACATTTCTTGCGACAGATGGTAGTGGAAACACTTCAACTTGTTCTTTTGATGTAATTGTTACAGATAATGAAAAACCAAATGTTCTA
>JAUSMY010000006.1 GCA_030646035.1 Thermodesulfovibrionia bacterium
AAATGGTAGTTCTAACTTGGTAAACAGTTCATTTCCCTGCTTTTCCGCTAAAGATAAAACAAAATCCGGCTCAATTGACCAAGCATAAGCCAGCAGGCCACGAAGGTGGGCAACATAGTCTCCACTGAGATACCCCTTGCCATAAAGGTGTAGCTTTGCGCGAATGTCGCGTTTTCGCTCCCTCCCCAATGACACCTTTTGATCCGGGGTGATCGTTAATCCAACGAGCGTTCTGTTGTATCTCTTGGAGACATTCACTGTCTTCTTCTCGTTTATCGCTAGTTTCGGAGACTCGGTAGATAAAGTCAATCTATTTACTTCTGCTTCTATTTCCCTGAGCGTATCTCTATTTTTCGTTGAAAATGCAAGGTCATCAGCATATCGACTGTATGTGACTTCCCTTTCCCCGCAAAAGGAACTGATACTTTTGTCAAACTCAAACAACATGGAGTTAGAGATCGCAGGAGATGATGGTGCTCCAATTGACAAACCAAAACTACCATCTAATTTGTTTCGCCAAGCGACGATGTTTATAAAAATGTCAAGATCTTCTTTTTTTAGATTCGAATGAAGTTCTGCGTGCTTCCTAATATCGGCAGCAGTGATGGATGGAAAGAAATTTTTGAAGTCAAGCTTTAGAAGGTACTTTGAGTCGACATGTCTACGAACATGATCGGCGATTGATCGTTCTGCTACATACGCAGTTGCTGCCTCATGTACTGGCCATTTGCCAATTATCCTGTCGTGCAGGATGCGCTGTAGAAGCTTGACCTCCGGCGCAGGCTGTGCAATGGTTCGAACTGACTTTCCATCCCTTTTCGGTATTTGATAGACCTTATATCGCCGTGATGCAGTCGCAATGATCGCCAAGAGCTCTTCTTTTTCAAATGGGACCTCGCGTAGAAGTAATTGGAGCAAATTCATACGCCTACTTCTTTCGGGAAAAATTTCTGAAAGACTTTTCCTCTATCTGCAGGATTGCGATTAGTCAGTATTTTGGTTTGTAGCCGAGCACGATTAAATTTTTCATGCGGTGTTCTACCTTTGAAATCTAAATATTTTGTTCCCCGCGTTGCTGGTCCAAAGTAGTCTATTCCACCGTACCTACGCTTTCTAACCAGTCCTGACTTTTCTAGTGTGAAGAGAATTTGCTCGATTCGGTGATCATTAACGCTTACGTGGAAATGTTCAAATAGTAGTTTGATGTCGGTAAATGTTACAACTTCGATGAGAGCTATAAGGTCTAGAGCAAGGGCGAACTGATGCTGCTTATCGACCGGTGTAAATGCTCGCCTAGTTTTGTTGCCATCCATCTTTCTCAAAATAGCGGTATTGATTACATTAATATCGTTCAATATTTCCGTTTCGTCTTGAGCAGGCACTACACAAACACTGTGTTTATCCCTTTTCTCCAATTGGCGAAGTGGACCTAGGCTAATGAAAGACTTGATAGGGTGACGATCCCCAGTTACCACTATTAATAAGCGGTCTTTTAGGGACTCAATTTGAGAGAAAGCGCCCAATTCAGCAATTGATCCAGATGCTTCCAGAAAGACGGCAATTGCTGCGGTCAGATACCCTAGATCCGCTTCAAAAAGCAGCAAATCGTCGTAGGTATTGAAGTTGTTCCAGTCCTCGTAGCTCTCTGGCATGAGAACCTTGGACCGCAAGTCAGTCGAATTGGCAGCCAGCCATTGCACATATGCATCGCGACAGCTTTTTGGCGGGGATCCGTCAGCAATCTCTTTCTGGCTTGACAGTGTGCCACCGAAAATTGCGACAAGATCTGGTAATGAGTCAACAGTTCCACCATCTGGGGATACGGTTGACTTAACAAGTTCCACTTCGTTTTGGGCCATAAAAAGAGCTCTGATACCCTGATTACAGGCACTAAATCGGACTTGCGGCCACTCGTGACAGACTTGGCGCGAGTGGCCGCAGGGCCGATTTCGTGCCGTCGATGTCACTCAATTTATTTCAGTCTGGCAAATCGCCCGACTATGGCTAGTTACCTTCACCAC
>JAUSMY010000007.1 GCA_030646035.1 Thermodesulfovibrionia bacterium
AGAGGTCTCGCTCAACGGCGTGGCGTTGTTCGCGACATATGTCTTGCTCTCGGCAGGCAGCCCCGTGAAAGGGAACTGTTGGAGATAGGTTGTCTCTGTTCGCATGCCGGTCTGCTCGTCCAGCACAGACATCTTGTGGAAGCCGAGCATGCCTCTGCCTGCTGGTTGTACCTTCATACCTGCGTAGGTATAGGACATGGCGCTGTTGGCTTCTATATTGAATGAACCGGTCGTCTCATCAAAAGCGGGGGTCTTGTTGCGAACTTGACTGACAACATAGCGTGGGGCGACGTAGTCGACGACCACTGCTCCCCAATTCTTACTCATGGCGTCCGACTCACGGACATACACTGAGGCATCGGTCATGGGCTTGTAGTCGATGTGCTTTTCGTTACCAAGACCATCCCGGATCTTGGTAATCAGATTGTAGGCTTTGGTGGAATTTGTTGCCGTAGCGGCTGTTCGTCCCAGAAATACGCCTGTGTTGAAATTGACGTAGTCATCCAGTCCGTCACCATTGATGTCGAGGAATGATCCAGCGGGGCCAAAGGGTTCGTAATAATTGGTGTATGCGATATCGATTGCTTTGCTGGGATCTTCCTCAAAAGTTCCATTGCTCCAAAGTAAAACTTTAAGTTTAGGTGTATTAACCCCCTTATAGACAAAGTCCAGATAACCATCCTGATTGTAGTCGATCAGGCTGTGCAACATCTGATTCGCAATGCTGGATGCAATAGCGGTATCCCCCATGTACGTGCCGCGATTGAAGCTGATACGGCCGCCATCGCACACGAGGTCAGGTAAGCCATCGCTATTTAAATCGGCTGGCCAGCACCGTGTATTAGCTCCATAGTTCAGGCGGGCAAGACCCCAGAATGTGAACCCACCTGCAGGATTTCCTTTGAAGATAAACTCAGCTGCAACCAGCGGCGACAGTTGACAAGAGTATTCGGGAGGGTCTTCGGTGACATAGTTACATTGACGATGGTATACGGGCATGTGAATGTCGGGTATTCCATCTCTCGTGAAGTCTGTGCCAAACTTCATTTCGTCAACATTTTGTTCCGCCAACTGGCCAATTTGGAAAGCAGAGCTAACTAAGCTGCCAGCGCTATTATAGGCACTACTGATCAGAGAATTTATCGTGCTCTCGGTAATGTACACTGACTCAGTAGAGAATCGGAACGGCCCGTTAAGCTGCTGAGGATCAGGCTCCAGATATCGAAGTTTAAAGTCATAGAGCAGATCAACCTCACCATCGGAGTTGAAGTCAGAAAATTGAGCCTTCTTTGAGCTGCTTGTATAGCCGAGATCGGCAATAAGAACGGCAGGAGTCACTTCATAACCCCTGACTCCTCCTCCAATATCCTTGTTCAAGAAAAGACTAAGCGTCTCAGTGCCGTTCGCTGAAGAAACCACGAGGAAATCAGCATAGTTGTCGTGGTTGTAATCGGTAACCGTCCATCCATAGATTTCATTGAAACTGCTGGATTCGTAACTGGTAGTTGCAAGAGTACTGCCTGTTGACATTGCCACACGGAACGAGAAATCTCCTGACGCCCCCTCAATCCAAATCAAGTCACGATTCGAGTCACCGTCCACGTTCGCGGTGATGCTGGATGACGTTGTAATCTCTGGTCTAGTGGTGCTGGGTGGCGGCTCAATGTAGTTTTCAAATCCGACAACATTTGTACTGGTGGTTGAGAAAGAGAAATCAGTTGCCTGATCAGACCACGTGAATACTGTAGGACGAAGACAAACGGCTCCGGCGCATTCTGTGACGCTGTGAACTTTACTGGAGTTGTTTCGACCGATGGCTGAGACTTCGTCTCTATACGCAATATTGAAAGTCCGAATTATCCCCCCGGGGGAACCTGCGGACACGTAGGAAGCTGAAATTGATTTGAGTCGAGTGTCAGTCAGGGTCGGTAATCCAGGATAGCTGAATGATTTGGAAATGTCCGGTCTCACCCCGGGGTTATCGTATACGAAATTTACTTTTGCATATGATCCTGGCTCTGACGCTGCATAGCCAATAGCGAGCAGCCGTATATTGCCGTAGTCAGCATCGCCCATATACTTTGGATTATAATATTGATAGGCAATTTTATTGGCGCTATTTGTGGCGAAACTGTGAGCGTCATATTTT
>JAUSMY010000008.1 GCA_030646035.1 Thermodesulfovibrionia bacterium
ACAAGGCAGACGACAAGGACGGGCATCTGGGGTTTATCGCAGAGGATGTGCCTGACATGCTTGCGACATATGACAGAAAGAGCCTCGACCCCATGGACATAGTGGCTGTACTGACAAAGGTTGTGCAGGAGCAGCAGAAGATATCCGAGCAGTCCGAAAAGGTTCTTCTTCAGCAGCAGAAGACTATATCAGAGCTGTCAGGAAAGGTGGCTGACCTTGAAAAGGCGTTAAAGTTAAAGAACAGCCTCGCATCTGCTGAAATTTATTTGCATTAAGGTTGTTTGTATTCTGTTATTGGAAGTTGGCAGCAGGAGAGGTGTCTTTTGACTATAGAGTCTTATTTCGGTATGTTACAATACCATGTATATTGAAGTTGATATACACAGACTCTCCTTTTAAATCTTAATGAATATTCCTAATACCGCGACAGATAGCACATGCACCCACTGTAAACTGCAAGGGCTGAAAGCTTTGCAGTTTGTGCTGATACTTGTTTTCCTGCTATCAATATTGCCCGTGGCCTCGCCTGAGGCAGCATTAATATCGGTCAACCCCGTATCCGCCCCGGCAGACACGCCGACCGGATTTACCTTCACTACGGAAGCATCTGCGGCAGGGGTGTCAGTTGAGCTTAGTATCTATAACGACTTCAATAATAACAGCATCATCGATTCAGATGAGTGGCCCATTATCAATGGCCCCATAACTGATAACGGGAGCAACACATTTAATGAACTTCTCACATGGGATGGAGACCCTGCTCCAGCAAGTATTACCGCTGTCCTGAACCCCTTTTCAGGTTACGGCGGCTTTCTGCCGCCCGGCAATTTCATTGTGCGTGTCCTGGACTCCATGAATGCATCCGCGACCGCCCGGTTCAGTGTCGCACCGGCATCCGGGCCCATGACCGTAAGCGGCACCGTCTATAAGGCGGGAACCCTTACACCGGTAGCCAATGCCGCAGTCGCCTGCATATCAGCGGCAGGAGGTGGCTCCGCCATCACAGACGGAAACGGCTTGTTTACATTGCAGATACCTTCTGCGGGGGAATACTATATCGAGACCAGAAAACAGGGGCACTTAAGTGATACAGGCAGCATAACCGTACCAGCCTCAGGTATCGGCAGCTATATCATTTACCTTATCCCGCAACTCACTGGAACAGTGACCGAGCAGGGAAGCACCTCCGCAGTGGCAGGGGCGGAGATATGGGCCCGGTCAACGGATGGGAGATATAGCCAGGCCCTGACAGATGCAAACGGAAGCTATGCCTTGCCGCTTCCGGGCGGCGTTGAGTGGTTTCTTGGGGTAAACGAACCAGACGGATATTTCGGCTCTCTCATCCCGTTACATAACTACAGCAGCGGCGCTTTCATTACCCCGGAGACATCACCCGGTTCAGCTGATAACGGACAGTACGCGCTTGATTTCAGTGAAGCGCCTCCAGATACGGGCCATGACGAAGAGGTCGGGTATGTCGGCCTCGGCCAAAGCCTTCCAAACCTCGCAGATACCGAGTTCACGATTGAGGCATGGGTAAAGAGAAACTCCGCCAACAGCCTCAACGGCGGCATATTCTCTCGCGCAGTGGACCATCGCGGTATCCTCATGTATGTGAACAACAGCATCCCGAAGTTCGCAATGAAGAAGGACGGGCTTGCTACGTACAACATTGACAGCCGGTTCACCCTTCAGAACGGCATCTGGACGCATATAGCTGCAACGCTTGTCAATGAAGACCACTCCGCAGTCCATGCCGCCTGCAACACATATGATGTCGGCATAAACTCATCCATCGCTGTTGACGCTTCCGGAAATCTGCACATCAGCCATTACGATGCGGACCATGGCGACCTGTTGTATACCACTAACTCATCAGGCTCATGGATAACCGAAACGGCCAGCAGTGCAGGTAATGTCGGGCAATTCACCTCTATCGCTCTGGACTCCTTGGGCAAGGTGCACATCAGTTACCATGACGCAACCGATCTCAGCCTGATGTACGCCACGAACGCATCAGGCTCATGGGCTGCTGAAATAGTGGATGACGGAGGAGTGGGTGGCAATGTCGGCAAATACACCTCTATCGTACTGGACTCATCGGGCAAGGTGTATATCAGTTACTTCCGGCAGAAAGACACCACCTCAGGCACCGCATACAGCGATCTCATGTTTGCTTCAAACGCTTCAGGCAGCTTCCAACACACGGTAGTGGACTCCGCGAACACGGCAGGCCGCTATACATCCATCAAGCTCGATTCTTCAGGCAACCCGCATATCAGTTATCTAAGGACATACAATGGCGGGCTGAGCGAAGATCTGAAGTATGCCACCAGAAGAGGCGTTACTCCTGGTGGAGGTTCCTGTGCCGGCACCGGCGGTTCATCCGACTGGGCATGCACATTCATTGACACCGGACTCGTTGGAAGATTTTCATCCTTAGCGACAGACTCTGCGGACAAGATACATATAAGCTATTATGATGCTGCGAATAAGCGCCTGAAATACGCTACAAACGCTTCCGGTTCCTGGGTAAATACGGTCGTGGACAGCACGGGTGATGCCGGTACTCACACATCTCTTATAACTGACGCTGCTAATAAACCTCACATCACATATTTTGATGCAGCCGGTCAAACGCTCAAATATGCCACAAACGCTTCCGGTTCCTGGCAAACAGAGACTGTGGACAGCAGTCCGGGGGCATGGGTGACAACTCCGATAAACCCCACAACTTCTGACATCGAGACAGGAGGGGCATCGATAGCCATTGATGGCGCAGGCGACATCCATATCAGTTTCCTGAAACAGCGCACCGGCGACCTTATGCATTCCAGCGGGCAGGCAGGTTCATGGAATACCGAGGCCGTCCTGGTCGGGAGCGACGCTGGAGAATCGGAGATGCCGCATGTCGATATGTATGTCAACGGGACATATCAGAACTGCGGCTCAACAGCAGGGAACTTTTCTGATGCGCTGGACTTGGGCAACAGCGGGAATCCTGTGAATGAAGTTATCGGAGAGTCACAGATAGTCAGTGTAGATACCGGAACCGGGAACGACTGGAAGAATATCCAGGACCCTAACTATATCAGCCCAAGGTCGCGGCTCCTTGCCGTTATCGATGAGGTAAGGTTCTGGAAGGTCGCCCGTACCGTATCTGATGTCGCACAGTGCATGAACAGCGAACTGCTTCCCGGCAGCGGCGCCTGCGGGATTGACAACAGCATACTGAAAGGGTATTGGAGGTTTAATGAAGGAACCGGAGCGACCGTTATTGACAATTCAGGCAGCGGAAATAATGGGGCGAAGGTCTACTGTGATCTGGATTGTGAGAACTTTACGGCAACCAATTTCTCATGGAATAACGGATGGACGGATGGCAATCCGTTTCAGGCATCTTCAGATACCTCCATTCCTGTCATCAACTTCACGGTGCATCAGGAGACTGCATGGATACAGGGTACTGTCAAAGATGAGACCGGAATAAATGCAGTAGAAAACGCCCTTATTTATGCGAGAAGGATAAACACGGCATCCCCGCCGCTCCGGAGCCTGCATAATGCAGGATTTACAGACAGCCTGGGGAGTGCGTCTATCGGGCTGGAACCGGGTGACTGGGAGATAGGGACATGCATGCGATGTCACAATAAACCAGTTATGATAGGAGGAGTGCAGAAAGATATCGTGCCCGCCTCTACGGTATCTGTAACCCTTGTGCCGGGTGAGACAAAGCAGGTCTCTTTATCGACGTATTACGCCGATGGCGCAATTGAAGGGGTAGCCTACCTTGCTAACGGGACGACTCTTGCCCCTGCAGGGACTGTGATTTTAGCGAGTACTGACAACGCATTCAACGGAGCCGGCCAGTCTTCCGTAGGATCTGTTCAGGCCAAGACGGAAGTGAACGCAAACGGGGAGTTCAGGCTCCCACTGCTCAGCGGGACCTGGATACTGCAAGCCGACTGGATGGGCAAGTATCAGTCCCCGAAAAGTGTGGTGACCCTGACGACAGATGGTGATGAAGTCATTGAAGCGGGTGAAATGATAACAGGCCATATCCTTTCCCTAAACGGCACCTTTGCCGTTAATACAGCGCCCTTTGCTGACGCAGGAGGACCGTACGCAGGGACTGAAGGATCATCTTTAACACTTAACGGTTCATCCTCAAGCGACCCGAATAACAATATCTCTACTTACGAATGGGACATAGACAACAACGGGACATACGACTACAGTTCAGCATCATCTTCACAGAGCCATACATACGCACAGCAAGGTACATATACGATCAAGCTGAGGGTAACTGATGCTATGGCCGCAACATCAGAGGCTACCACAACAGCCGTCATTTCTGACACTTCACCGACAGCAGGATTTACCGGCAACACAACAAACGGGAGAGCGCCGCTTACCGTAAGCTTCACAAACAGCTCAACAGGCTATGACACGCCGCTTACATACGAATGGGATTTTGACAACAACGGAACTGTTGACTCGACATTGTCAAATCCTTCATATGACTATACAAACGCAGGCACATATGCTGTAAAGCTTACAGTCACAGATTCAGACAGCAGCGCCAATTCGCTGACAAGGCTGAGCTATATAAGCGCCACCTCATGCTATTCACCTGTAAAGATCACAGGTGCGGTTAATTCATACCATACCTATATTCAGTCTGCATATATTGATTCATCGCAAGGAGACGACATCCGTTTCCAGAATGTTTCATTTAGCGAAAACCTTATATTCAATTCCAGCAAGGCGATAACGCTGAGGGGCGGATATGACTGTGATTTCAATCCAACAACCAATAAGACAGTCATAAACGGCAATGTGACCATCAGTGACGGTGTTGTAACAATGGAAAATGTAATAATCCAGTAAATTGGTTTTGTATTCTTAAAATAACAAGGTTTCATCATAAGCTTCCCCTTTAGGTTTACAGTTCTGAATTAGCGCAACCTCGCATATAGAATTACATTGACAAATCCGCTTAATATCGTTATTGTTTTACTAAATATAGCCACTCAACAATAGCGGTTACCGGTTTAACTTAATCAGAGTTATAAATAATTATTCATCCCGGAGGATACGTTGAAAAGAACCGCACTCCTTATACCGATCCTTTTTAAAAAAAAATAATTATCTTGTTAAACAAGACCATACTCATAACGGCAGTACTGATTCTTTCTTTAAGTCTTAAT
Source organism: Thermodesulfovibrionia bacterium (assembly GCA_030646035.1). Lineage (NCBI taxonomy): Bacteria > Pseudomonadati > Nitrospirota > Thermodesulfovibrionia > Thermodesulfovibrionia bacterium. Next base: position 5,211 of record JAUSMY010000008.1, read on the forward strand.
GCATCAACTTCTTTTGCGAGTCTGGAGAACCCCGAATCAGCGAAGAAGATCTTCGGCATTCAGATCCCATTTATTGAAAATAAGGGACAAATAGGTGAGAGTTCTGTCGTTTTCTATGCAAACACATTTGCCGGCACGGTCTTCATAACTGATAACGGTGATATCGTTTACAGTCTTACAAGATCTGCAGGCGGCCGTGAGGGTAGTGATAATGATCAGGCACCATCTTTTGTAACAGTCTCAATAATGGAGAGCCTTGATCGTCCCGGGCCCCTGAAGATTGAAGGTATTGATAAGGCTGTTACAAAGGTCAGTTACTTTGGCGGAGCAGAGGAGGAGTGGAGGACGGATATCTCGACATGGCAGGAGGTGAGTGTTGGAGAGGTTTATGAAGGTATTGAATTGAAGCTTAAGGCATATGGAAATAATATTGAGAAGCTCTTCACAGTCTATCCCGAAGGCAAGGTAGAGGAGATAAAGCTCAACCTCAAAGGAGCAAGCGGTTTAGCTGTTAATGAAGATGGGGAGCTTGAGATAAAGACAGGGTTGGGCATAGTAAAGATGACAGCACCTGTCGCCTATCAGGAGACAGGTGGAGAGCAAAAGCGTGTGCAGGTGGCATATATGGTTTCAGATGGTTCTGCAAGTTATGGTTTTGAAGTTGGAGAATATGACCATACAAGGCCGCTTGTTATAGACCCCTTGCTGGCATCTACTTTTCTCGGCGGAGGTTCCTCTGAGTCTGAAGGGATGATCGCTCAGGATTCATCAGGCAATATATTTATTGCAGGACGGACTTACTCCACTGATTACCCAGCGACCCCGGGGGCTTTTGATACAACACTTCCTGACTCTTATGGAAATATTTTTATATCCAAGCTTAACAGTGACCTTACGAGCCTCCTGGCATCCACCTTTATCGGCAGTTGGGGTACATATCCACTAGACATTGCAATAGACTCATCAGATAACGTCATTATTGCAGGATATACCAGAAGTGTAGATTATCCGACCACGTCCGGAGCATTTGATACCATAATTAATTCAAACCATTCTAATACTGATTCCTTTATATCCAAATTTGACAATGATCTTACGACTCTTATCGCATCAACGTTTCTTGGCGGGACTCTGGATGAACGCGGTAATTCCATAGCTGTAGATTCATCAGGTAATGTCATTATTACAGGATATACCAAAAGTGCAGATTATCCGACCTCAGGCGGAGCTTTTGATACAGCATATAATGGTTCTCTTGATGCTTTCATATCCAAGCTTGACAGCGATCTCACAACCCTTCTTGCATCTTCATATATCGGAGGAAGCAGAAATGATCAAGGAGAATCTGTTGCCATAGATTCTTCAGGTAATATATTTGTCTCAGGAGAGACGCTTTCAAATAATTACCCGACAACACCGGGGGCTTATAGCGGCTATTTGAATGATCTTTTCATATCCAAATTTGACAGTGGCCTCACGACTCTTCTTGCATCAACTTATATAGGTGGAAGCTCCTCTGAGTATGATGTAGTGATGGCCCTGGATCCATCAGGTAATGTATTTATTACGGGAAGGACATCTTCAACTGATTATCCAACTACCCCGGGGGCTTATGATACCACACATAATGGCGGTTTTGATTTTGTTATTTCCAAACTTGACAGCAGCCTTGCGAGTCTTCTTGCATCAACTTATATAGGTGGAGGTTCCACTGAGAGTGTGCGGCTCTTGGCCCTGGATTCATCAGGTAATGTATTTCTCTCCGGAACTACAAATTCAATTGATTATCCCGTTACTCCCGGGACTTTTGATGCCACATACAATGGCGGCGCTTATGATATTATTCTATCCAAATTTAACAGTGACCTTACCAGCCTTCTTGCATCCTCGTTTGTCGGTGGAAGTTCCGGGGATTCGGGCCGTGGATTATTGATAGATCCTTCAGACAATATCATTATTTCAGGGAGTACCAGTTCACCTGATTATCCTGTAGCTGCAGGTGCGTATAATACTATACATAATGGTTCAAGCGATATGCTGGTCTCAATATTTGATAACACATTATCCAGGATCGGCCCCAATACCTATGTGAGCCCATTAAATATAGATTTCGGCAGTGTGTACCTGGGGAGTTCGGCTGACAGCACAGTTACAGTAAGCAACTATGGTACTGAAAATCTTGTGATCAATTCAGTCGCTTTATCTTCATCAGAATTCAGCATTATATATCAGACCTGTACAGGGGCGGAGCTTGCGCCTCTGGCGTCCTGCACAATTGATGTCAGGTTCACCCCGCCATATATGGGCACATTTTCTGACCCAATCATCATTAGCTCAAATGACCCTATTAACAGCGAGGTTACAGTCAGCCTGAGCGGATCAGAGATAGGCCCTGAAATTACAGTTGATATGGAGTTTATATATTTCAATACAATAATGGAGGTCTCTACCGAACAGACGGTTACTGTAACTAATGACGGGCATGAGGACCTGCTTATAGGAACTATCACCTCACCGCCGGCCCCGGTCAGCATTGTTTCCGATACCTGCTCAGGAACTGCAGTGGCTCCTAATGATACCTGTGTCATAACATTGAGGATCGACCCTGCATCCGCATATACGTATACGGATTCTCTTATTATTCCCTCTAATGACCCTAATGAAGCCAGTAAAGAGATAATAATTGAAGGCTACTATAGAGCATGGCCTGTAAGTGCTGTCGGCAGCGGAAGGTCTATCTTGGATATCTCCATTGCTCTGGATTCAGCAGACACTGCTCATTTTGCCTACATCATCAAGCTGGATTCTATGCACTGTGTAGTGGCAAGAGTAGATCCAAGCGGAACCTATCAGTACTCTACTGATTTTACGGGAACTGGTGAGTGCTATTTTGAATGGGAACGAGTATCTATTGCTTATGATGAAACAGACACACTGCATGTGAATGATACCTTTGCTTATCAGTACAACTCAAATAAGAATCTCGACTCACTTGGCAATACACACAGTTGCGGATACGATTCAGTCAAAGGCACATTAACTCACAGTTATTACGACGGAGCAGTATTGCATACTGAGGATGTGGCTTCAGTAGATTACGCAGGAAGATGTGATATTGCAATTGACTCCGCTGACAAGGTGCATATTGTTTTCAAGGAATATACGGAACCTTACCATATGCCTTCTGCCGTCATGTACACTACGAACAAATCGGTCCCATTAAATGATGCTGACGGAGACGGTTACTCTGTGGCGCAGGGAGACTGCAACGATGATGATGCAAATGTAAACCCCGGAGCTGCAGAGATACCCGGCAACGGCATTGACGACGACTGTGATCCTGCCACACTTGATGATATATGCAGCCCTGCCTCAACCAGATGTGTCCCGTCGGAATATGCCACGATACAGGCCGCCATTGATGCGGCTATTGACGGTGACTCGATATTTGTTGCGCAGGGCACCTACACGGAGAACTTGAGCTTCTTAAAGGGAGGTACATACAGCATAGAGGGCGGGTGGGATTTCGTGACCCACAGCCATACCGCAGACCCTGCACTTACAACTGTAGACGGAAACAGTGCGGGTAGGGTCATTAATATAGACCCGGCTGATGCCGCCCTGAACCTGACTATCAAAGACCTGAAGATACAGAACGGTGCCTCGAGTTATGGAGCCGGCCTTTATGCCGGCAGCAACACAGCGTCATACATTATAACTCTCAGCCTCCTGAACAATATATTTACGGCCAACCAGGCGACCGGGCCGTGGAGCGGCGGCGGCGCCATGACGATAGAGGCTCAGAATAATGATATTGATGTGACATTAAGCGGCAACGATATCTATGGTAATCATGCAGACTATGATTCAGGCGGCATCCTCTTCCGCTCACCCGGCCACTACAGACAGCTGACAGCGACGGTGTATAACAATAATATCCATGACAACACCGCCAGATTCGGCGTAGGGATGTTTTTTTACAACGACGGGAACTACAGCATTCAGAACCTTACGGTCACAGGCAATACCGTCACAAACAACAGCACCACAGACAACACTTATGCTGAATGTTTTATACAATCTGACGATATTGGAGGGCCTGCATACGGGGGCGGTATAGGTTTTACAGTTAATAGTGACACAATCAGCAATATCACGTTAACAGGCAATACGATCTCAGGCAATAAGGCAGTGGCGGGAGCTGGTGTCTATCTGGGGGTGAGTGAAAACAGCGAAGACGGGTTTTATAACTCTCAAATAAACCTGACTTCATCTAATAATTCTATACTGAACAATACTGTTCCAGCTGCCTGCACATCGCTTACAAATATATCAAACGGCGGCGGGGTGGTTGTAAACGCAGATACGAACTTAACAAGTATATCAACCTTCTCATTTAACAATGACACAATCACAGGCAGCAGCCTTTATGACCTGATACTTGAGGCAGACAACAGAGGAGCTGTTGACATCAAAAAACTCAATTCAGGCATAGCGACAACCCACAGGTACGGATGGAGGGGATATGACGCTACGCTCTGCCCTTCAACCGGCTGGTGGAGAAGGCCGTGTTTATTGAATGATCTCGGAGCGTTTACTTTTAACACGACAGACCTTGCCGTGGACAACGACGGAGACGGATACACGGAGAATCAGGGAGACTGCGATGATACAACCGCTGCAATCAATCCCGGAGCTTCCGAAACCTTCGGCAACACAATAGACGATGACTGCAACCCTTCAACACCTGACACTAACATTGCTCCAACCGCAAACGCAGGCGGGCCGTACGCAGGGACTGAGGGAGTGGCTGTAACACTCAACGGTTCAGCCTCAAGCGACCCGAATAACAATATCTCAACATACGAATGGGACATTGACAACAACGGGACATACGTCTACAGCTCTGCATCATCTTCACAGAGCCATACCTACACACAGCAAGGCACATATACGATCAAGCTGAGGGTAACTGATGCTATGGCCGCAACATCAGAGGCTACAACAACAGCGGTGATATCAGACACCTCACCGACATCAGGCTTTACCGGCAATCCCATAAGCGGCAGGGCACCTCTTACCGTAACCTTCACAAACAGCTCAACAGGCTATGACACACCGCTGACATACGAATGGGACTTTGACAATAACGCTACTGTTGACTCGACATTATTAAACCCTTCATATGAATATGCAGGTACAGGAACATATTCCGTAAAGCTTACAGTCACAGATTCAGACGGCAGCACTAATTCACTAACAAGGCTGAATTATATAAGCGCTACATCATGCCTGTCACCAGTAAAGGTCACAGGCGCTGGAACTTCATATTACACATCCCTTCAGCCAGCGTATAATGATTCATCAGAAGGAGATGACATCCGTTTCCAGGATGATTCATTCAATGAGAACCTTATATTCAATGTTAACAAGGCGATAACACTGAGAGGCGGATATGACTGTGACTTCAATGCAACTGCCAACAAGACCGTCATAAACGGCAATGTGACCATAAGTGACGGCGTAGTAACATTGGAAAATGTAATAATCCAGTAAAGAATCAGGAAAAAGAAATAGGTTGTGACCATGCCCTGATTTTTCTAACTATGCTTATAGTTACAGTAGAAAACAGCAGGTGTTAGCAAGAAATAACTACTTATAAACCCTCTCAACTCTCTTGCCAATCGATGTAAGGACTTCGTATGAGATGGTGCCGATCTGGTCGGCGATGTCCTGCGCGGTGATTCTGTTTTTGCCTTTTGAACCTATCAGAATAACTTCGCTCTTCTGCGTAACATTAGGAATGTTTGTAACGTCCGCCATGAATGAATCCATACAGACCCTTCCCGCAACCGGAGCGAATTTGCCATTAATGATGGCCTTGCCTATGTTTGATAGCCTTCTGTCATAGCCGTCGGCATAACCAAAGGGTATGGTTGCAATGGCGCTCTTTCTCTTTGTAATAAAAGTTCTGCTGTAACTTATCGGAGTTCCCTCAGGCACACTTTTCACAAAGAGAACTTTGCTCCTGATGCTCATGACAGGCTTAAGCTTTTCATTCTCACAACAGCCGTATCCGTAAAGCATGATGCCGGGACGCACCATATTGAAGTGAGATTTTGGCAGGGTCAGGACAGCGGCGCTGTTTGCCATGTGAATATATTTAAAAATTATGTGCTTCTCTTTAAGAGAGTTTATGACATGGTTGAAAAGTTTGATCTGTTGATTGGCAAAACGCTTGTCTTTAAGGTCTGCTTCAGAAAAGTGGCTCATAATCCCTTCAAGTTTGATGTTGCTGAGAGCTGCTATCTTCGGAACATCTTTCAGCGCGCTTTCAGGATCAAAACCAACGCGCCCCATGCCTGTATCTATCTTGATATGGATCGGCACCAGCTTTTTCTTCCTGGCTGCGGCAAGAGATATCTTCTTTGCGATGCTGAGGTCAAAGACTACAGGCCTGAGGTTATATTCAATGAACGCGTCAATATTTTTTGTATCAAAGAAGACAACTATCGGAGCCTTTATTCCAGCCTCTCTTAATTCAACACCCTCGCTTGCGCAAGCTACGCCGAGCATAGTGACCTTGTTCTTGAGGAGGTGTTTTGAAACTTCCACCGCGCCGTGCCCGTAGGCGTCGGCTTTGACAACGGCAAGGATATTTTGATCGCCTGTCTTCTTTCTGACAAGCTCTAAGTTACTGGAGAGGTTTTTAAGGCTTATTTCAGCAACAGCTCTTTGAAGCTTCACTTATGAATTTGTTCCCTCTTTTTTTTCGTCCTTGCTGTCTTTCTCTTTATTTGGAGTTACATCAATTTCATCAGGCCCTGATACCGCCTTTTTGAAGTTCCTTATCGCCTTGCCTATCCCGTCTCCCAGTTGCGGCAGTTTTGAGCCGCCAAAGATCACAACGACAATAACCAGTATTATTATTAGTTCTGTTGCTCCAAGACCAAACATATTATCCTCCTTCTTACTGAATCCATATTAGAATTTAGTATATCCGATAATGCAAATAAAGGTTCACATCTTCAGGAGTATTGAGGTTAATAAATGACCTTGCTCCCGCATCAACCTTATTCACCTCTTTAGAATTGATGTATTTTACCTTTTTGCCTGTTAAAAAATCTTTCAGCCCTTTTTTGCCGGTGAGAAGTGATTTCTCCATGGATAACAGCAGGCTTCTGGAATAAAATGCAAATAGCGGCTCTGCATAATTCCCGCCCTGCCCTCCTGGGGATTCGGGCACCACGGCATCGTATTTTTTTCTCATCCCTGCCATGTAAGTTATGAGTTCCCTGTTTATAAAAGGCATATCGCAGGCTGAGACAAATATCCATTCAGTTGATGAATTGAACAGAGCCGTAAAGATGCCGGTCATCGGGCCTCTTATATCATAAATATCACCAAACATGGGCGTATCAAGATGAGCGTAAAGTTCAGGCTGATTGGTAACGATATAATTTTTCTCAAAGAGCTGCCCGAATGTCTCAAGATTTCTCTTGATGATAGTTTTTCCATCAACCTCAATGAAAGACTTCGGCACCGGCATCCGGGTATTCTCGCCGCCTGCTAGGATAACGCCTGTACAGTTATTGATAAATTTGTGCAAAGGAGATCACTTTTTTAAGGCTTGTATTATGCTGTGTACATCTAATGAGACTTTAGACTTTTCCCCGCTATCCATTACTTTCAACTCAGCAGTATTGCTCTTTAATTCATCTTCTCCAAGCACTATTACATTTTTCGCCTTTATGCGGTTGGCTTTATTCATCTGGCTGCGGATAGAGGCTTGCTCATAATTTATCTCGATCCATTTACCCTCTTTCCGTAACTGGTCAGCAAGCACAAGTGCTGCCTCAGCCTCTTTCCTGCCAAGTGTGCAGATGAATACATCAGGCCCTTCATGAGCATCCATTGAATCTTTTATAAGCGGGATGATCCTATCCATGCCGATGGCAAAGCCTATGCCAGGAGTTGACGGGCCGCCGAACTCCTTAACAAGCCCGTCATATCTGCCGCCTGCTGCAACGGCATTCTGGCTTCCGAGTGATTCGCTTGTCACCTCAAAGGCCGTCTTTGTGTAATAGTCGAGCCCCCTTATAAGATTAGGGTTGATTGTGTGCGGAACATTGAGGAGTTGCAGATAATGCTTAAGATCATTGAAATGTTCATTGCATCCCTCGCATAGATGACCGATAACAGCAGGCGAACCTTCTCTCTCTTTTATGCATGCCGGAACTTTGCAATCAAGTATCCTTAAGGGATTTGTATCAAAGCGCCTTTTGCAGTCAACACAGAAACTTTCCAATTTACCCTGCAGATAATCCCTCAGGGCTGCTATATAAGAAGGCCTGCATTGAGCACAGCCTATGGAGTTCACCTGAAAATTCAGGTTCTTTAAGCCAATGCCTTCAAGTATCTGCGAGAGCATGGCGATTATCTCGGCATCTACCTTCGGGTCCTCAACACCAAGCGCCTCAGCACCTATCTGGTAGAACTGCCTCTGCCTGCCTGCCTGAGGCCGTTCGTAACGGAACATCGGGCCCATGTAGTAATACTTTTGAGGCGCAGGCTCGTTGTAAAGATGGTGTTCTACATAAGCCCTGATAAATGGCGCAGTGCCTTCGGGCCTCAGTGTTACGCTTCGGCCGCCCTTATCAGTAAAGGTATACATCTCCTTCTCAACGATATCCGAGGTTTCCCCGATGCTCCTTGTGAATATATCTGTCGACTCGATTATCGGCAGCCTTATCTCAGAGAAGCCGTGGTTTTTAAATATGCCTCTGGATATATCCTCTATCTTGTGCCAGATAAAGATATCGGGCGGGCATACATCCAGAATGCCTTTGAGGCTTTTAAACTTCATCCGGCCTCTCTTCCTCGCGTTTCTTGTCAAATTCCAGCATGCTCATATGGCTTTCTATCAGCCGTTTAAGCTCTTCCTTGAAATGCGTCCTTACGCCCTTCAGGTCGGTGATATCCTCATGTATCTTTACGACACCCTCCTGAGCATGGTGGATCATCTCTTCCGCTCTTAGCTCAGCCTCTTTCCTTATCAGCTCAGCCTCTTTCCTGGCATTGTTCTGATAGTCTTCCACCATCTTCTGTGTCGCTATGAGAGTATCTTTAAGCGTGGTCTCAATGCTCTTGTAATCTTTCAGCTGTTTCTCATACCTCTTTACATCTTCCCTCAGGTTTGCATTCTCCCTCAGAAGCTCCTCCATCTCTTCCCTCACATGTTCAAGGAATGCATCGACCTCTTCTATGTCAAAGCCCCTGAACTTGGTTGCGAACTGCTTTTGCTGAATATCAAGCGGTGTTATTCTCATCTTATTCCTCCGTAATTAAAGCTCATATTATTTTCAACCTTTAAGCCTCATGGCTATATCAAAAAGCGACACTATCAGAAAACGCCTGATGAACATGATAATAAGTATTATGATCATAGGTGAAAGGTCTAAACCGCCCATACCACCCATATGCCTTCTTATAGGATAGAGGACAGGTTCAGTTATTCTATACAAAAACCTGACAATAGGATTATACGGGTCAGGGTTCACCCAGCTCAGGAGCGCGGAAATTATTATCGCCCACATATATAATCCCAGCGCTATGTCAATAACATACGCTGCGGCATAAAGAAAGTTGCCTAATATAAACATCTACTCTTTCCTCCCGAGTTCTTCTGCCCTTTTAATTGCCGCATCGATAGCCGACTGCACGATGTCACGCAAGCCGCCGTCTTCAAAGACCTTCAGCCCGGCTGCGGTTGTCCCTCCGGGAGATGTGACCATCTCTCTTAATTTTGCAGGGGTTATTCCTGTCTCAAGCTGTCTGGCGGTGCCGAGAAGGGTCTGGTTTGCAAGTGTTGAAGCATCATCTTTGCTGAGCCCATTCCTGATACCGGCCTCTATCATCGCTTCCGTAAACAGAGCGAAAAATGCAGGGCCGCTGCCTGAAAGCGCTGTAACCGCATTCATATGCTTTTCAGGCAGGGTGAGCACCTTTCCTACAGACATGAATATCTCCCTGACAATTGATATTTCATTGCCTGAAAAACATTCGCACATTGATAAAACAGTCATCCCTTCTCCTACAAGCGCAGGTGTATTAGGCATTACCCTGATCAATTTTTCAGTCTTTAGTTTTGAAGAGAGATAACCGAGCGTGATACCGGCTGCTATCGATACAACTGTTTTTGATTCGTCAATATCACCGGCAACCTCATTCAGTACGCCTTCCATATTCTGAGGCTTTACCGCAAGGATGATTATATTGCAGGAGGATACAACTGCTTTGTTGGAAGATGTAGTAGTTATCCTGTATTTCTCTTCCAGAAAATTCCTTCTCTCTTCCCTCGGCTCTGATACGATTATATCCTTCATGCCGCTGGAGGCCATCCCTTTTATCAGAGCTTCAGCCATATTCCCGCCGCCTATAAATCCGATCTTCATGATATATCCTTAATAGTTCCTTTCCCCGAAAATTGCACTGCCCACACGAACCATTGTAGCTCCTTCTTCTATGGCAACCTCAAAGTCGTTTGACATGCCCATAGAGAGATGAGCGATGTTGAAACCTCTCGTCCTTGCCTTTTCAGCAAGCCTTCTCAGCCTTATGAAGTAGGGCCTTGCCAATTCAGAATCCTCGGAAAAAGGAGGTATGGTCATCAGTCCGTCCAGTCTAAGATAATCCATCTTGGATACTTTCTCAAGTAGCCCGATTACTTCTTCTTCTTTGATGCCGTGTTTGGCAGTCTCGTCTGAAAGTTTAACCTGCACCAGCACCCTCTGTACCTTATTCATGCTGCCTGAGCATCTGTTTAATTCCTCTGCGAGGGATACAGAGTCTACCGAATGAATAAGGTCGAATAATCCGACAGCAGTCTTTGCTTTGTTCTTCTGGAGGTTGCCGATAAAATGCCATTCAACGCCGCCTATGACGCCCTGGATGAAGGGGGAGGTAGCTCTGAATTCTGTTATCTTGCCTACAGCTTCCTGCACCTTGTTTTCACCAAGAATGGATACCCCGGATCTCACCGCCTCTTTGATACTTTTGATGTCAACGGTCTTGGAGACCGCGACAAGCTTTATCTCATCAGGAGACCTTCCGGCTTTGACTGCGGCGTTAACTATCTTTTCCCGGACGTTATGCAGGGCTTCGGCAATCCCCATGGTATAGAAGATTAGCATTTTCTCCCTCTATTGGCAAGGCAGCCGAGTCTTAGAACTGATCCCTGTTTACAGATATATACAGAAAGTTTTTTTCATAACTACTTCATAAGAAATGTGCTATTATTTGAACATGAAAAAGAGCAGGATACTGATAGTTGAAGATGAGAAAAAGATTGCCGAGATAGTGACCGCGTATCTGGAAAAAGACGGCTTTGACGTGACAGTTGCGGAATCAGGGCTTAAGGCGATATCTTTACTGAAAAACGGCTATGACCTCGTTATCCTTGACCTGATGCTCCCTGATATGGAGGGTGAGGAGATATGCAAGACCATACGAAATGACTCGGATCTGCCTATCATTATGCTTACCGCAAAAAGCGAAGAGGAAGACAGGATAAAGGGGCTTGGTTTAGGCGCTGATGACTATGTTGTTAAGCCATTCAGCCCGAGGGAGTTGGTAGCAAGGGTTAAGGCTCTCCTTAGGAGGACCGGAAAGAAGAATGTTCACAAATTTAATAACGGAAACCTTCTTATTGACTCTGAGAAACTGCAGGTGACAAAGGGCAATGCAAATGTGGTTCTCACGCCTACAGAATTCAACCTCCTCAGGTGTCTTGCGGAACGTCCTGAACAGGTATTTACACGGCTGCAGCTTGTCAATGTAATACTCGGATACGACTATGAAGGATATGACAGAACGATAGATGCGCATATCAAGAATATCCGGCACAAGATAGAGGATGACCAGAAGAACCCCTCCTACATAAAAACGGTCCATGGTGTAGGTTATAAATTTATCGGCCTGCCAGATGAGGACTAAACTTTTTCTTGCATTCACGCTCGTAATCTTTTTAGCCATTCTCTCCAATACCGTCTTCGAGAGGTTTATCATCAGTGATTTTAATAACTTCCTCAAAGGAACCGAGGAGGACAAGGTCTATTGGGTGATGTCCTCAGTTGAAGGAAGTTATATGGATAATGACTGGAATACGGCGCACCTTAGTAATTCTATCCACTGGGGCATTATGCTGGGTTTTGAAACTTATGTGGAAGACATATCCGGCAATAGGATCATATCCTCCACAGAAGTGCTCTCTTATCTGCCGCACAATATGTCAAAGAGAATGCACTCCTTTTTTAAACTGCCGGAGGGAACAGGCGAATTCATCTGGTATCCGCTTTATGTAGATGGCAATGAAATAGGAAAGTTGTATATAAGGCCGCTGGAAAGGGTCGGCGTGCTTCCCCATAAAGAAGAGATATTCAGGGAGAGGGGAAAGAAGTTCCTTATCCTGTCATTTTTAATTGCAGGAGTGGGAGCGTTATTCCTGTCCATACTGCTTACCATTACCCTTTCCAGGCCGATAAGGCGCTTAACAAGATCTGCTGAGGATATCGCAAAGGGTGATTTCTCTGTAAAAGCTCCATACCGGAATAAAAAAGGGCTGCTCAGATACGATGATGAGATAGACAGGCTCACCAGCACATTCAACTATATGGCAGAGGCACTGAGACGAGAAGACGCACTGAGAAAGCACCTCACATCCAACATAGCCCACGAGTTGAGAACGCCTCTCACGATAATCAAGGGGAACCTGGAAGCGATCGAAGACGGCGTGATCTCCGACCCGCGTACAGTTATCAAAAACATCAATGCCGAGATACTGAGGCTCATATCGCTTGTGGAAGGGATCAAAGATGTGACAAGCGCCGAAGCCAGCTTCTTTAAAAAGGGCGAACTTCAGGAGGTCAACCTGAAGGAGATCATCTCTTCAGTAACAGATGGAATGCGCAAGCTCATAGAAGGAAAAGGGCTTTATTTAAAGGCCGAGGGACCTTCAATGAAGGTCATGACATATCCGGACAAGTTTCATATCATATTAAAAAACCTGTTAACAAATGCGTATAAATATACTGACAAAGGCGGCATTACCATAAGCTGGGATCAGTGTAAAGAGTCAGGCAAGGCAGGCTTTTACCTTACAGTTGAAGACACCGGCAGAGGAATTTCAGCGGATAACGCCTCAAAAGTATTTGAGAGATTTTACAAAGGCAGGGATTCAGACGGAAGCGGACTCGGGCTTGCTATTGTCAAAGAGCTTACTGAGGTTATCGGAGGCAAGATAGAGCTTCAAAGCAGTCTTGGCATGGGTTCGCAGTTTACTATAAAATTTATCGCAGGTTAGATATTCATATTTTATTCACCAAGATAATAGTATATATATATATGCATCTCCCACATAAAAAAATTGTAATAGCATTTGCAGCAGCAATAATTATTTTGTCTGCCTGTTTCCCTTCTGCGTTTGCCGGGCATGAGGGTAAAGAGGTGACGCCTTATGGTGATTCCTGTCGGTTATGCACTGAGTACGGAACATGCGATTCCCCAATGAGCAATGAAGGAGCGAATAAGGCCATTATGGAGTATTACCATGCAAAAGGGCTTAAAGTAATGATAGAGACGAACAGGGGACGGTTCATCAAGGCAAAGATAATTAACAAAGACGATGTGGTTGATGTAATAATCTTTGACCGCCGCACCGGCAGGGTCAGGTCTATTTATTAGAGGTATGTTTCAATGATCCGGCCTACAAAAAATCCTTCTGTATACCTCCCAGCTCTGCAGATGGTTTTGCAAAGAGATAGCCCTGCCCGTACTCAACACCGATATCCAGCAGCATCTCGTACTCTTCCTTTGTTTCAATGCCTTCCGCAATAAGCTGAGAGTTGATATTTTTGGCAAGATTGACGATAGCCTTGACTATCTCCTGCTTAATGTAGCTTTTATGGATAAGCCGGCTGAAAGAGATATCTATCTTAAGAAATCCCGGATTCAGCTCCATGATCCTCTCCAGCCCGGAGTACCCGGTTCCCATGTCATCACCTGCATGGACGATCCCGAGGTCTGAATAATCCTTCATCGCCTCCCTGAAGAGCGCGTAATTATCAATTGCCAGTTTTTCACTGACTTCGAATACCACATTTTCAGGCTTCAACTTCAGGTCATCAAGAAGATCCTTAAGATACACGCCGCGGAACTCAGGATCATGAATGGTCATGCTCAGAGTGTTAATGAATATCTTTTTGTCAGTTTCGAGATGGCGTGCGTTCTCAAGGGCTATTTTCCGGCAGAGGCTGTCAAGTTCAAAGGAGAGCCCGCATTTTGTAGCCAGGAGAAAAAGGATAAGCGGATTATGGAATTTTGAATTTTCCGGGCCCCTTGTAAGCGCTTCATAACCAAGGATATCCAGGGTTTTAAGATTTACAATAGGCTGAAAGACCGTAGACAGGTTCTTCTCAACTATTATCTTCTGAAGTTCATACCTGCCTGTATAATCCTGCTTCATTGCCGTGAACTCGCCCATCTTCTTGGCATTATTTACCAGCTGCATTATAAGGCGCATGTTGTTGACCATAGGGTTCTGTATCTCAAGGGCATACCCGACCGTGGGTATGGAATATTCTTTAAGGTACGGAAAGAGCAGCGTAAAGACAGCCTCTTCCAGTTTTATCCTGATCCGCTCAGCTATGTTCTCAAGATGGTATAAAAGATTGGTGCTGTCTTCCCTCGGAGAAGAGAGGAAGATCACGAAAGTATCAACATCATATATATCAATAATGAATATGTCGGACTTGCGAAGTTCGCCTTCTCTAAGCTCTTTAAGTGTATTGGTGAGGTGATTAAAAGTGTCAAGGTAGACGTTGCTCCCGTAGAGATGCTCTATCTTTCTAAGGTCCGGGATCTGGATCGTAATACAGGAGAGATACTTATATGAGACCAGCAGTTTCTCGATATTGTCATATTCCTTGATAACGGTAGGAAGCGACAGTTTGTTGTTAAAGTAAAAATTCTCATTTATCGAGACATTTATTTTTGAATTCTTAAAACCGCCATCATTATTACCGGACAACTCTCCACCTCCGAAGATCAATACCCAATTGAATTTCAAGGAATAGCTGATTGAGATTTTATATCTATTTAAATAATCTGTCAATATAAATATTTAATATTTCCATGCATTACATCTTCATGAATTATTCATGCTTCCTTCATCATTTCTTCAAGCTCTTAAAGTAAATTATTACCATGAAATCTTAAGAAACCAAAAATGGAGGTGAAGAGTATGAAAAAAATTGTAACAGGATTGGCGCTGATAGCTTTGCTTGCCGTTGGTGCCGTAGTTTATGCCCACGGTCATGGTTCCGGGGGAGGCCACAAGATGGGACAGGGCTTTGATGGCGGGGATATGATGGGCGCAGGATGCGGCGGCAGGCAGTGCGGGATTGACAATGAAGAAGGCCGGAAGTTCCTTGATGAGACATATTCGCTCAGAAAGGAGATGCATGACAAGAAGTTTGAGTACCGGGAAGCGCTGCGTAATCCGGACACAACCATAGCAGCCATCACAAAACTTGAAAGAGAGATACAGAGCCTTAAAGAGAGTATCCGTGAAAAGGCGCCAAAAGATTCACAGATGAGGATGGGCAGCAGAGATGGAAGCTGCAGGCATTAATTAAGCTGTGAGATATTAATCTTAAGGCAGTCGGAACCATCCGGCTGCCTTTTTTTAGCATCTAAGCTGAAACAGGTATTCAAAGGTTAAATCTTTCTTTACAAGTCTGTTATATTGACCTTGTCAGATATCTTTGTTAACATTCATACCCATGAAGAAAATATTAATAACAATAACATTACTCTTCTTTTCCTTTCATTCTGCTGCTGCTGAGTTACGCGATGAAAACACCGCAAGAGTACACGAAGAAGTTCTTCAGAACGGGCTTAAGGTCTTTGCCATAAAAGACACTAACGCTCCCCTCGCCGTCTTCCAGATCTGGTATGACGCCGGTTCTATTAATGAACAGGTCGGCAAGACAGGGTTGAGCCATCTGCTGGAGCATATGATGTTCAAGGGCACTCCCAAATACGGCGCCAAAGTATTTTCAAAAATAATACAAAGAGCAGGCGGGGTTGACAACGCCGGCACAAGCAAGGACTTTGTCTACTACTACCAGAAGCTTGCTCCTGACAGGCTTCATCTTTCCATTGAGCTTGAAGCTGACAGGATGCGGAATTTGATCATGGAGACGGATGAATTCCTTTCCGAGAGGGATGTTGTAATGGAAGAGCGGAGGATGCGCTATGATGATGACCCGCAGAACCTTGTTTATGAAGAAGTGCTGTCCGCTGCGTTCAAGAACCATCCTTACAGATGGCCGGTCATAGGCTGGATGGAGGACTTGAAGACAGTAACACGGGATGATCTCTGGGCATATTACAGAACACGTTATTCGCCTAACAATGCCTTCATAGTTGTTGCAGGCAATATTGATGTTGTGTCCATTATGGAAAAGATAAGAAAAGAATTTGGAGACATTCCGAGAGGGCCTGATATCCCGGCTATGAACATCACAGAACCTGAGCAGAGGGGTGAAAGACGGGTTTATGTTAAAAAGGAAGCAGAGCTCCCTTATGTCATGAGCGCGTATAAAACGCCCAACATACTTAATGATGACAGCTATGCGCTTGATGTCCTTGCCGGAGTGCTTTCAGGCGGGAAGAGCGCAAGGATATACAAAAGCCTGATAGATGAACAGCGTATAGCGCTTTCGGCAGGAGCCGGCTACAGCAATCTGGATAAATTTCCTTTCCTGTTTTATCTATACGGCACTTCACTGCCAGGTAAGAAGATAGAGAATGTTGAAAATGCCTTATATGCAGAGGTCGAGAAGATAAAAGAAACGCCGCCTACAGAACTGGAAATAATGAAGGCAAAGAACCAGATCGAGTCAGATTTCATCATGAACCAGGACTCCATATTTTATCAGGCGATGATACTTGCTGAATTTGAAATGCTCGGAGACTGGAGATTGAAAGACAGGTATATTGAAGGGATCAGAAAAGTCAGCCCCGAAGATGTTCAGCGGGTTGCTAAAAAATATATTGTAGAAGACCAAAGGACGGTAGGTATATTGATACCGGTAAAGAGAGAAGTGAAGAATGAGAATTGAGAGATTGCGGAAAATAATTTTTATTACATTAATTTTGCATTTTGCATTATTGATTTTCAACCCTTCATTGTTCGCTCTTGATGTAAAGAGAAAGGTGCTTGAGAACGGCCTGACCTTGATGATCGTTGAAAGGCATAACCTCCCTGTTGTAAAGGTTTCCGTAGGAATCAGCGCAGGCAGTCTCTATGAGACTGAAGCAAAGGCAGGGCTTGCGGATCTGGTCGCGAACATGCTGAGTGAAGGGACAAAGAACAGAACCGCCCAGCAGGTCAGCGGAGAGATCGAGTTCGTAGGAGGATCGGTCGGCGCGTCAGGCGGCGAAGATTATATAACAGTCAGCCTTTCTGTTCTAAAGAAAGATCTAAACCTTGGTTTTGACCTTCTTTCAGATATTATCCTGAATCCGGTCTTTCCGGAAGATGAGCTGAAGAAGAAGATAGAGCGTACCAAGGCGGGATTAATAGCCCAGGAAGAGGATCCAGGGTTCATCGCATCAAGGGATTTCAAAAAAGCGATCTTTGGTACACATCCCTACGGCAGGCTCGTTGCCGGTTCAGCTGAGACTCTTGATAATATAACCAGAAATGATCTTATTGATTTTCACTCCGTATATTACGCCCCTAACAACGCAGTTATCGCTGTAGTAGGCGATGTTACACCTGAAGAAGCTGAATCTCTGATAAATAAATATTTTGCACAATGGAAAAACAGGAAGATAGCCCCTCCGTCTTTACAAAATATTGTTATGCAGAGAGAACGGAAAGTTATAACCATAGACAAAGACCTCACACAGGCAACTATTATTCTCGGGCATCTGGGAGTCAGCAGGGACAATCCGGATTATTATGCTTTATCAGTCATGAACTATATCTTGGGCGGAGGCGGTTTTGGCTCAAGGCTTATGCAGAACATACGCGAAGATAAAGGCCTTGTCTATGACATTCACAGTTTCTTTGAACCTGATAAATACAGCGGCAGTTTCCAGGTCGGCCTGCAGACAAAAAATGAATCAGCCAATACGGCTATCGATGAAGTACTGAAGGAGATTAATAAGATAAGAAGCGAGCCTGTTTCTGATATGGAACTTTCTGATGCGCAGTCGTTTCTTACCGGCAGTTTTCCGATGAAGATCGAGACGAGCTCTCGCATAGCGGGTTTCCTTGTTGCCGTTGAATACTACGGCCTCGGACCTGATTATATTGATAACTACCCTAAATTGATAAACAGTGTAACAAAAGAAGAGTTGCTGAGAGTCGCACATAAATATCTCCACCCTGAAAATTACACCCTTGTTGTAGTAGCGAAAGAGAAAGAAGCTGCAGTAAAGGAAAGATTCGAAAAATAACCCCTCGCAGATAAATCCATATTATCAAAAGGTTGTAATAATAATTTGAAATATCTTGTATATTATGATAATTATTAAGCATGAAATGTCATTTAGATAAACCACGTATTAAATACAACCGGCAAGCAGGAATTTTTCATGGCTAAGATAGATAAATATTTTAAAATCGTTCTCCAGAATGAAGCCAGCGACCTGCACCTTGGTTCCGGTGCAAAGCCGACTATGAGGAAGGAAGGCGAGCTTATTGCGATAGAAGATGAAATATTGCTCAATGACATTCTTCAGGATATGCTTTTTGAGATTATTACTGCGGGTCAAAAAGATATTTTTATCAAAAGAAAAGAGCTGGATTTTTCTTTTGAGGTGCCGTCAGGCCCAAGATTCAGGGTAAATTACTATATCGGCAACCGAGGGATTTGCGCGGCATTCAGGATCGTGCCTGTACGCATACCTTCTGTTAAAGAGCTTGGGCTTCCTGAACATATCCTAAGGTTCGCAGACATGAGCAACGGCCTTGTGCTTGTAACAGGCCCCACAGGCTGCGGTAAATCTACCACACTCGCTTCAATAATAGATCATATAAATGAGACCAGAAAAGATCATATTATTACAATTGAAGACCCTATTGAGTTCGCCTATAAAAACAAAAATTGTCTTATAAACCAGAGGGAACTTGGCGCCCATACTAATTCTTTTGCAAATGCCTTAAGGGCATCGCTTAGGGAGGATCCTGATGTTATCCTTGTCGGCGAGATGAGAGACCTTGAGACTATCGAGCTCGCAATAACTGCCGCAGAGACAGGGCAGCTTGTCTTTGCGACCCTGCATACGCCTTCTGCCGCGCAGAGCGTGGACAGGATCATTGATGTATTTCCTGAAGGTAAGCAGGCACAGATACGCACAATGCTCGCAGATACGCTTAAAGGGATAGTTGCCCAGCAGCTCCTTAAGAGGGCTGATAAGACAGGAAGGATCGTTGCAGTGGAAGTGCTTTTTGTAAACTATGCGGTCTCAAACCTTATCAGGGAGGGCAAGACATATCAGATCCCTTCTGTCATGCAGACTTCGAAGCAGGAACAAATGCAGATAATGGACGAAGAGATAATGAAGTATTTAATGCATAAAATAATCAATCCTGAAGAGGCATATCTGAAGGCAAATAATAAGAAGCTTTTTTCTCCATACCTGACCGGCGATAGCCATAAAGGAGGCGCACAATGAGAGAAAGAATTTTTCATAGACATAACATCCTGTTAATCACACTATTTTTAGTTTTATTTATTTCGGTAGGCAGCAGTACGGTTGGGGCAATAAGGAATGATTCAGAGCTTAAGACAATTTCTACCGGGATTGATGATCAGGTAGGAATAGCCCTTACCGTTTATAACGTTAACCTGGGGCTTGTTAAAGATGTGAGGGAACTGACGCTGGATAGGGGGATAGGAAATCTCAGGTTTATGGATGTGGCCTCAGGCATCATCCCGACAAGCGTATCAATAAGGTCACTGATAGACGCAAACAGCTTCAACATACTTGAACAGAATTACGAATATGACCTGCTTAATCCGCAGAAGCTTATGGATAAGTACGTCGGGAAGAAGGTGAAGCTATTCAATAAAAACCCTTATACCGAAAGGGAAGATATTGTAGATGCCACGCTTCTTTCGGATAACGGAGGGGTCATATATCAAATAGGTGATGAAATAACATTCAACTACCCTGGCAGAGTCATATTCCCTGAAGTACCTGATGACCTTATCTCAAAGCCCACACTCGTATGGATGTTTGAGAACACGCTCCCTTCAAAACAAAAGGTCGAGGCATCCTATCTTACAAACGGAATCAACTGGCGCGCTGATTACGTGGTAACGCTTAATGATAAAGATGATATGGCTAACCTCTCAGGATGGGTGACTATAGAAAACATGAGCGGCACTACATATAAGGATGCAAAGCTGAAGCTTGTTGCAGGTGATGTGAACAGGGTAAAAGATGAACGTGAATATGATGAAAGGATGATGTATGCGGCAAAGGCTATGGTATCAGAGGAGCAGTTCAAGGAAGATGCGTTCTTTGAGTATCACATATATACACTTCAGCGAAATTCAACCATCAAGAACAACCAGACAAAACAGATAAGCCTTGTTACCGCTGATGATATTCCAGTGAAAAAAGAATTTATTTTTCAGGGAGCGGCATATTACTACCGCACACAGTATGGGCAGCCTTTATCAAACCAGAAGGTTGGAGTTTACGTTGAGATAGCCAACATGGAAAAGCACAATCTGGGGATTCCTCTGCCTAAAGGCACGATCAGGATATATAAGAACGATAATGAAGGGAGCCTCCAGTTCGTTGGGGAGGACTCTATCGACCATACCCCGAAAGATGAGAAGATAAAGGTGAAGCTCGGAGATGCATTTGATGTTGTCGGCAGCAGGAAGCAGACAAGCTGGGAAAAGATAGCTTATGATACTTATGAAGCCGGATATGAGATATCGCTCAGGAACCACAAGAAAGAAGATATTGTTGTAAAAGTTGTTGAGCCGGTCCAGGGTGACTGGAAGATGATAAGCTCATCCCATGATTACAATAAGACAGAAGCATTCACAGCAGAATTCAATATCCATGTTCCCAAAGATAAAGAATTTAAACTCAATTATAAGGTAAGAATGAAGTTCTGATAAATATTTTGCAGATATTTAGGACTGCTACAAAATCCCTCCCCTTTTAACAGGGAGGGATTTTGTGTTTGGATGATTATTTTATTTATTTGTAACGGTAATCGATTGCGCCGCATTGCTTTCTCCGGCTTCCTTGTAGCTGGCTGTAATCTTGTCTCCGACCTTTATATCGTTGATTGATACGCCTTCATTACATTGTGCTACCTTTGTTTTATCATCAGTAGTTAAAATGATAACTGTGTCTTTCTTTTTTACTGTAACTGTGTTGTTAGCTGCGTTAACATCAGAAACACTTCCGGTAATCTGCCTTGCCCCTGAACTCTTTTTCTCAGAAGCATTAACTGAAACAACAAAAAACATGATTAAAACCATTGCTAAAAATACTGCTGTTATCTTTTTCATCCTGTGTTGCCTCCTTTTGGGACTGTGTTAGTTCGTCTTAAAGACGAATGAAATTAGCATTAAACGAATCCGCGTTCACTTCCTTTTTATGATTCGATATATTGCTCTCCTTTTTAACCCGAACAATGTTGCGATGCCGCTGGAAAACAAGACAGCTGTGGAAGGTTCAGGCGCCATTGAAGGCATAGAGTCGCCATCCCGTGCAGCCCAGGCATATCTGGTTAATCCTTTATCACTTACTCCCTGGGTGCCATATTTAAAGCTGTAACGCCATGCCTGAGAATTGTTTGCAGCATACTCAGTTGACGACCAGTACATGAATGGCTTTACATTTATAAAAGAGCCCGGAGAATCTGATGTGATACCGGCTGATACGTATAAATGCCCCATCTCACTGCTTGAACAACCTGAGCCTGAACAACTGTCTGAATCAGGAAGTCTCCAGTCGTCAAAACTTTGGAAGATAAGGGCTGCAGCCCAGGCATTGGCTTCCTCCCAGGTCATTGTTTGGCCTGAGTAATTGGCATCCTGCAGCCAGGTTATATTAAGCGTATCATCGTATATCAGGCCGTTCCCTCTGTCAATAAGAGATGCTTCAGATGAAGTGACAAAGACCAGGAATACCAATATCCCAGATAGAAATATAAATGGAATTCTTGTCTGCATAATATTTCTTATTCTCATAGGCCAGTCTTTAGTTCATTCCTCATTTGATAGTTTATTTGACAGCGAATAACCGGTCATTGCGTTAATATCAGCCGTAAGTTCCTCAAGTCTAAGATCTTTTTCTATTTTCTCCTCTATTAATTCAGGAGGGTAAAGCAGTATTTCAATCTGGAGCCTGCGTCTTTCATAATAAAGCCTTGTGACATCATTCAGTACATCATCTCTAAGCTGTGTCATCAATCTTGATCTTGTATCTATCGATGTTTGGTCGCTGTTCCATATCAGATCCCCCAATTCCCAGGTCATTGAGATCGACCACCCGTCATCTTTTCCATCTGTAACATCATCGTCTTTGTATTTCTCAGATGATGTGCTGTAAAAATATGTGCTGCTCTGCCAGTTTTTTCCTATGCCATAATCTATCTTCAGGTCAGGAAGCCAGGCCTTTCTTGCTGCAGCATCACTCCATTTTCTTATCTTATCTGGATTTACCTCGGCATATTCGATTGCAGCTTTCTGAATATCTTCTATGCTCGGCTCATTATCAAAATAGGATAGATAGTTCTCTGCGATAAGGTTATTATCTTTATGAAATGAATGTGCTGGTTTGCGGACGGTCTTGTATACACCTTTATCAGTGGCTGCCCATAAGGTGACGGAATCTTTCATAGATGACGAGACAGTTGCCAGACGATTTATAGCAGTTGCCTTAATCCCTTTGTAAAGTTCTTCCCATCTGTCAGATTGTCTTGAGTATTTAAATACTCCTCTGTCAGTAGCAGAATATAGGATGTCTGTATCATCGGGATTAACAATAATGTGGTTTATGTTTCGGCTTAGCTGTCCGAAATCGCTAACATTACTCCAGGTCTCTCCTCTATCATCACTTTTTAACAATCCTTCAAAAGTACCTATATAGATAACATTTATTTCATGAGTGCTAAGCGCTACTGATTTGATCAACATTGAATATAGAATATCTATATCGGTCGTATCATCTTGGTCTGATAATTCAAGTTCGTCGCTGCTTTTTTCTGTGTAATAGCCGGTTCTGTAAATCAGAGCCCAGTTCATGCCGCTGTCTTCACTTCTGTATAGGTCATTCCCTGATGCGGCATATATGATATTTGGATCAATATTATTAATAGAGATGATTGATACGCCATTTTTTGATGGCAATGATAGGATCTTCAACCAATCTTTCCCCTTATTATCAGTCCTGAAAAGGCCTGCTTTAACCCCAATATAAATGATCTCATCATTATCAGGATGGACGGCAACTGATAACACTGCATTTTCAAGAGTTCCACTTCCTTTAAATAATTCTTCCCAACTGTAACCTTCATCTTTACTTCTGTACAGTCCACCACTTGTTCCTATATAAACTATTTTCGGATCTTCAGAAGATAGCGTGACAGAGTTTATCGTATTGCCTGTTCCTTTGAACGATAATATCTCTTTCCAGTTCACCCCGCTGTCATAAGTTAAGTAAATCGTATCGTACGAACTAACAAAGATTTTATTAGGATTGTCAGGTGTTATAGATATATTCAGAAGCTCAGTGTCTTTAATTCCATGGCTTGAGTATTCCCATATAAAATCAGAGGTTGTGTCATATCCAGAACCTGCAGAAGGCGACAAAACAATGAAAATAGATAGGATAATAAAAAGTATTATGTTAGCCATATAGTAATAAATTCACACTTTCTTCACAAAAAAAACATACAATTAACACAAATCATATTTGACTACTTGATTAATACAATACTATTTGACTTCTTACAATCAATTAAATTGATTACTAAACCGTATATTAATCACGCGGCCTTTTCGCTGTCAGGCCACAGTTCTTCCACTTTTTTACCTAATTCTTTAGCTATTGCCCATTTGATGCGCTTTGATTCGCAGGCACCTTTTATGACATTGCAAACGGCAACATTTGATACTCCCAGTTTTCTTGCTATGTCTGCCTGCTTTATGTCTTTCTGGATGAGTAGAATTTTTATTGTTTTTTTCATGATTCCATTACCTTTAATTAACATAAATCATTTCAATGAAGAGATTATAATCGTACAGACATAAATTGTCAAGTCAGATAATCATATGGGAAAAGAATTAGGTCAAAGAATGAAAATAGCCCGAAAGGGGATGAAGCTTACACAGGAGAAACTCGCCAAAAAATTAGGCATAGCTTATCCAACTCTGAACAAGTATGAAAATGGCCACAGAACTCCTGATGCTGAGCTTCTGTCAAAAATTTCAACCATTCTTGATTGTGACCCCGGCTGGCTTTTATCCGGAGGAGAGGCGAATATTGAGAATTTGCCTAAACCAAAAGGGATATCTGTCTTCAGGACCCCTGTGCTTAATAAGATATCTGCTGATTTTCCCAGGGACGCTTCAAAGGAGATAGTAAGCTATATTTGTTTGCAGGATATCCCTGAGCATGCTTATTCTCTGATCATGAAGGGGGAAAGCATGTCTCCTACAATGCGGGAAGGCGATTATATAATATTTTTGCCCGATGAGAAGATTCAGGATGGGGACGTTGTTGTGGTACTGAACGAATGGGGCGAATCCATGCTGAAAAGGTACAGAAAAAAAGAAGAAGAAATCTATCTTATAAGTGATAATGCTGAATATCCTAAGGTCAAACTTCAAAAAGAGTGCAGGATAGTCGGTAAAGTAGTCGGGGTTTTGAGAAGGATCAAGATTTAATTATTTTATAGCTTTTATAGCACAAAACTACATCACAATCTCTGTTCCGATACCTTCCTCTGTAAATATCTCCAGTAAAAGCGCGTGAGGCAGCCGGCCGTCAATTATGTGTGTCTTCTTGACCCCGCCGTCTAATGCAGTATGACATGCCTGAGTTTTTGGAAGCATGCCTCCCTTAATGATCTTTTTAGCAACAAGTGATTTTACTTTCTTTTTGTCCAAAGTTGAGATCAGCTTATTATCCTTGTCCAATACACCCTCGGTATCTGTTAGCAGGATCAGCTTTTCCGCCTTCAAGGCCGCAGCAATCATCCCGGCGACATAATCAGCATTGATATTCAGTGTCTCGTTTTTGTGTCCTGCGCTGATGGGCGCAATGACAGGTATAAAGCTGTCCCTTTCCATAGACAAAAGTATCTTCGGGTTGACCATCTCAACCTCACCGACAAGCCCGATATCGATAATCTCAGAAACTCCAGTTTCAGGCGATATTTTTTTAATGATCTTCTTTTTTGCCTTAATGAGATTCCCGTCTTTACCGCTTAAACCGATCGCATTGCCGCCATGACTGTTTATTAGAGTGACGATCTGTTTGTTTATCAGCCCGCCCAACACCATCTCTACAATATCTATAGTTTCTTCATCAGTGACCCGCTGTCCCTGAATAAATGAGGGTTCCTTGCCCATCTTCTTCATGATGCTGTTTATCTTCGGCCCGCCGCCATGTACAATGACAGTCCGTATGCCTATGAAGTTCATAAGAACGATATCCTGGGCAAATGCGTCCTTCAGCTTTTCATCCACCATCGCAGCGCCGCCGTATTTTATAACAAAAGTCTTTCCGTAAAACTTCTTTATATACGGCAGGGATTCGATAAGTATGTTTGCTTTATCAATAAGTTTTTTCATAATGTTTCCTCAGATTATGTTCATTATACCAGACATTTATTTAAGATGTCCTTCCAAGAAGTTCATTGATCTTTGCCCTTATGTCATGAGACTTCATAAAAGCAGAGCCTATAAGCATCGCATCTGCCTTGCTTCTTTCAAGAGATTCGACATCAGCCCTCGTCTCAATGCCGCTCTCGCTGATAATGATCTTATCATCAGGAATATCTTTAAGAATATCAAAAGTAGTATTTAGGTCTATATCCAATGTCTTTAAGTTTCTGTTGTTAATACCTATGATCTCAGACTTGCAATACAGAGCTGTGTCCAATTCCTTATAGTCATGCACTTCAACGAGACAATCCAAAGAGAGCTCTTTTGCAAGTCCCATAAGATCCTGAAGCTGAGATCTTTCGAGCGCCGCAGCTATAAGCAGTATTGCATCTGCACCGTATGCCTTTGCCTCGTAAATCTGATAATCATCAAAAATGAAATCTTTTCTAAGCAGCGGCTTGTCTGTCTCTTGCCTGACGCTCTTCAGGTAATCTATCTTACCCTGAAAATAACGTTCTTCAGTAAGCACAGAGATAGCAGCTACATCATTCATATCGTAAACAGAGATGATCCCATGAAGATCAAAATCTTCCCTTATAAGCCCTTTTGACGGTGATGCCTTCTTTATCTCAGCTATCAGATTCACAAGGCCGCCATTCTTCCGCTTAACAGCAGACTTGAAAGACCTTGTCTTCCTGAAATCATTCGCAATGGCCTTAAGCTCTGCCATAGGAACGGCTCGCTTTGTCGCCTTTAGTTCCTCGGCCTTATATCTGAGAATTTCTTTAAGTATGCTCATTACAAATTACTTTCTCTCGACCTTCTTTGCCTTTTTTAAAACCTCTTTTACCATCTTCTTTTTGTAGGCCTTAAGCGCTTTGGCCAGGCCGGCGTTATTGAACTGCATTATCTGGGCAGCAAAGATGGCGGCGTTCGTAGCGCCTGCACTTCCTAACGCCATCGTAGCAACGGGAATGCCTGGAGGCATCTGGACAGTTGAGTAGAGGGCATCAACGCCTTTAAGCGGTGAAGAGTCTATCGGCACGCCAATAACAGGGAGCGTTGTATGAGCCGCTATGACACCGGCAAGATGCGCTGCGCTGCCCGCACCTGCTATTATCACTTCTATGCCATTGCCTTCTGCTTCAACAGCCAGCTTTACCGCCCGCTCAGGTGTCCTGTGCGCGGATGCGACAGTCATCTTAAAAGATATCTTGAATTCCCTTAAGAGCTTGGCTGCCCTCTCCATTACCGGCAGGTCGGAATCACTTCCCATGATTATCAATACTTTTTCTTTCATATCTGGTCTCCTGTCTATTATCTGTTTATCGCCTTATCACCTATATCTTTTCTGTAGTGCATGCCTTCAAAATCGATAGCCTCTACCGCTCTGTAAGCATTCTCCTTTGCGCTCTGAATGTCACTGCCGAGCGCTGTCACACCAAGTACCCTGCCGCCTGATGTAATTATATCACCTTTATCATTACGGCTGGTGCCGGAATGAAAGACAAAGACATCATCACGCCCCTTTAAGGAATCAAGGCCGTTTATCACCCTGCCCTTCACATATGAATCAGGATAACCCTTGGCAGAGAGCACCACGCATATAGATGTATCATCCTTCCATGAAATATCTATCTCATTGAGCCTGCCCTGTGCAGTCGCCTTCATCAGATCATAAAGATCAGTCTCGAGTCGCATAAGTATCGGCTGTGCCTCAGGGTCTCCGAAACGGCAGTTATACTCAAGCACATAAGGCTTCCCGTCGCACACCATTATCCCGGCATACAGAACGCCCCTGTAATTTATCTCTTCCCTTATGAGCCCTTCCATGAACGGAGCCATCACTGTATCCATGATCTGCTTCTGAAGCTCTTCTGTCACTACAGGCGCGGGGCTGTATGCGCCCATGCCGCCTGTATTAGGCCCTGCGTCATTATCAAATATTCTCTTGTGGTCCTGCGAAGAGGCAAGCGGAAGAATGTTCTTGCCGTCTATTAAGACCATGAAAGATGCCTCTTCACCTCTTAAACATTGCTCAATAATTACCCTGTTGCCTGCCTTGCCGAACTTCCTGTCAAAGATGATCATCTTTAACGCATCCATGGCTTCATTGACCGTCTCTGCTATGATAACGCCTTTGCCTGCGGCAAGGCCGTCGGCCTTGATAACCAGCGGTGCGCCTTTCAATCTTACATAGTCTTCTGCTTCTGTCAGAGTTGTGAATGTCTTGTATTCAGCAGTCGGTATCCCGTACTTGAGCATGAAGTCCTTTGCAAAGACCTTGCTCCCTTCAAACTGTGACGCCTTTTTATTGGTGCCGAAGATCAGCCTTCCCTCTTTCTCAAAAGCATCCACTATCCCTTTTGTAAGCGGATCTTCAGGACCTACAACTGTGAGGTCAATGCCTTCATATTTCACAAAGTTAAGGAGCGAGTCAATGTCATCAGCTTTTATATTTATACACTTTGCCTGCTGAGCTATCCCTGCATTGCCCGGGGCGCAGAATATTTTATCCACTCTTGTGCTCTGTTTAAGCTTCCAGACAAGGGCGTGCTCCCTGCCGCCGCTTCCTACTACAAGAACCTTCAAATTATTGCCTCCTAAACAGAAAAAATATGTTAATGCCTGAAATGCCTCATGCCTGTAAATATCATAGCCACATTATGCTCATCAGCCGCGGCAATCGTCTCGCTGTCCTTTATCGAACCGCCCGGCTGTATGATCGAGGTCGCACCCGCCATAGCTACAACCTCAATGCCGTCTCTGGCAGGAAAGAACGCATCAGACGCAACAGCAGAACCTTTAAGAGATACATTGTAATTGCCGGCCTTCATGGCAGCAAGCCTTGCAGAATCAACCCTGCTTGTCTGGCCGCAGCCTATGCCGAGGGTCTGATCCTTTGATGCGTAAATTATCGCATTGGACTTCATATGCTTGCAGACCCTCCATGCAAATGCCATTGCCGCATACTCTTCATCAGTCGGCGCCCTCTTTGTGACGACCTTGCAGGACTTCAGCTCATTTATCATGCCGTTGTCCTTCTCCTGAAGAAGCAGCCCGCCCTGTATCTTTCTCATCTCAAAGCCGGTGACATCCTTTGATATGTCAAGCTCAAGAAGCCTGATATTCGGCTTTGTGCTTATTAGTTTCAATGCCGCATCATCAAAGCCCGGAGCAATGATTATCTCGATAAAGAGGTTGAGTATCTCTTTTGCCGTTGCCTCGTCAACTTTTTTGTTCAGCGATATTACGCCTCCGAATGCTGAAACAGGGTCTGTCTCAAATGCCTTTCTATACGCCTCGCTCAGCGTGTCAGCAGATGCAACTCCGCAGGGATTATTGTGCTTAACTATGACAGCAGTCGGCCGTTCATTAAACTCCTTTGCAAGGTCTATGACCGCGCTTGAATCAAGATAATTGTTGAAGGACATCTCCTTGCCCTGAAGTATCTTTGCGTCAACAAGCGAAAGCCCGCTGTAAAGCGGCTCCTTGTAAACAGCCGCCTTCTGATGCGGGTTCTCTCCGTATCTCACATCAGATATCTTTCTGTAGCTCTTGTTGAAATTCTGCGGGAATGTCTCAGTTTGTTCGCCCTGACTGTTAAGGTAATTGGATATGAGCGTGTCATACTGAGCTGTATGTGAAAAAACTTTTTTGGCAAGATAGAATTTAGTTTCATAACTTACCTCTCCGTTGCCTGACTTCATCTCATCAAGCACCTTTGCGTAATCAGCCGGGTCAACTATAACAGCCACATCCCTGAAATTCTTTGAAGCCGCCCTTATCATCGTGGGCCCGCCAATGTCTATATTCTCGATTGCGGTCTCAAGTGAAACTCCGGGTTTTGACACCGTCTGTTCAAAGGGATAGAGGTTGACAACGACCATGTCTATGGATGAGATGCCGTGCTTCTCGATCTCTTCCTTGTCCTTTGCATTATCCCTTCTCCAGAGCAGTCCGCCATGTATCTTCGGATGGAGCGTCTTGAGCCTGCCGTCCATCATCTCAGGAAATCCCGTATGCTCGGAAACATCCTTTACCTTTACCCCTGCGTCCTTTAAAGTTTTTGCAGTACCGCCTGTTGAGAGTATCTCAACCCCGCGCGTGCTTAACTCCTTTGCAAATTCAACAATGCCGTTCTTGTCTGAGACGCTTAAAAGCGCCCTCTTGATCGCTGCCATTTCTCCTCCGTGTTTTTATTTATAGTTTGATTTTTAATTCTTTATTTTGAATTTATATACCCCTGTTCAAAAAGGCTCAGATACCCGCTGTCTGAAATAATTATATGGTCAAGAACCTCTATGCCGACGATCTTTCCTGTCTGAACGAGACGCTCTGTGATCGCTATATCATCCCTGCTCGGTGTCGTATCGCCGCTCGGATGATTATGGAGAAAGAGCACAGAGGCTGACGCCTCTTTTATCGCGCTCCTGAATACCTCCCTCGGATGAACAAGTGAAGATGTCAGCGTGCCCTCGGATACAAGCGTCTCCTTGAATATCCTGTTCTTCGTATCGAGCAGGGCGCAGATAAACCTCTCTTTCTTAAGGCCGTAAAATTTAGGCCTGTAATAATCAAACACATCGCTGCTCTTCTTAAAAGACGGCTTGCTCTCTCCGCCTTCTGCCTCGCTTGACATCAGCCGCCGTCCAAGCTCAAAAGCAGCCTTAAGCTGGGCGAGCTTTGCGCTGCCGATGCCTTTTATCTTTGAAAACTCGGCCAATGAAGCGCCTTCTATCTCCTTCACACTATTGAACTGCGTCAGAAGCTCCCTCGAAAGTTCAAGCGCGCTCTTCTGCCTGCCGCCTGTCCTCAGAATGATCGCCATCAACTGCGCGGTGCTAAGTTCATCAGCTCCGAACTTCAGAAGCCTCTCTCTCGGCCTCTCATCCTCAGGCCAATTCTTTATGCTCTGGTATTCCATAGATATAAACGGACAACCCTAAAACTTATCCTTCAGCGCCTTCTTCTGAATGGCAATTAACTCAGTGATGCCGGAATTGGCGAGGTGAAGCATCTTCTGAAACTGCTTGTTGTCAAAAGGCTCGGTCTCTGCCGTGCCCTGTATCTCTATGAACTTGCCTGAACCTGTCATAACGATATTCATATCCACCTCTGCTGCTGAATCTTCAACATATGAAAGGTCCAGCCTCGGCTCTCCCTCGACTATCCCCACGCTGACAGCTGCAACATAATCCTTGATCGGATTCTTCTCTATCATGCCTGTCCTGATGGCATATGCTACAGCGTCTTTGAGCGCTACAAACGCGCCTGTTATTGAAGCGGTCCTTGTGCCTCCGTCAGCCTGTATCACATCGCAGTCAAGCCAGATAGTTATCTCTCCCAGCGCGTCAAGGTCAACGACAGACCTCATGGACCTGCCAATCAGCCTCTGTATCTCATGTGTCCTGCCGCCAACCTTGCCCTTGGATGATTCCCTGAATGTCCTTGTGGCTGTGGACCTCGGGAGCATTGCATACTCTGCAGTTACCCATCCCTTGCCCTTGCCTTTGAGAAAAGGCGGCACCTTCTTTTCAATAGAGGCGTTGCAGATGACCCTTGTCCCGCCCATCTCTATCAGCACAGAACCTTCAGCAGCCTTTATAAAGTGTCTCCTCAGTTTGATCTTCCGCAGTTCATCAGCAGCTCTGTTATCCGGGCGCATTATATCATCCTCCAAGTTCTATTTTTGAAATGTTAAATATATCATGACCCAGAAAACGTCTTCCTGTTTCAGTGAATTTCTCAGGCGCGTCAGTGACAAAAAAATCACGGAAAGGAATGCTATTATTATTGCGGAGCATCCCCTTCTCTTGCAGTATAAGCCGTGCCTCCCTGGCTGTCTCTATTGCAGAATCTATCAGCGGGATATCAACGACACCGGCTATTATATCTTTAATCATGGGATAATGCGTGCATCCAAGAACAAGGGCATCAGCACCGCTCCGGGTCAAAGATGACAGGTACTTCTGAACAACAAGTGTCACGACCTCGCCGTTAATCCATCCCTCTTCTATAAGCGGCACAAAAAGCGGGCAGGCGATGCCGGTCACTTCTATGGAGCTGTCTATAGCTTTTATCGCCTTAATGTAAGACCCGCTCCTGATGGTAGTCTCTGTCCCTATTACTGCAATTCTTTTATGTTTTGTCTTTGACGCGGCAGCCCGCGCCCCCGGATTCACAACCCCTATCACCGGAACCGGCATCCTCTCTGAAAGAATATCAAGGCTGACGGCAGAAGACGTATTGCACGCAACGATAAGAAGCTTAATCCCCTTTGATACCAGGAACTCGGCATTCTCAATTGAATACTTTATGATCGTCTCAGGAGACCTGCCGCCATATGGAACCCTTGCGGTATCGCCAAGATATATAATGTCCTCATGAGGCAGTTCTTTCATCACCTCTTTCATGACCGTGAGCCCGCCGACCCCGGAATCGAATATGCCTATAGGCATGCTACTTGATAGCGGCTGCAATTCCTTCTCCTATGGGTTTTGATATATCAATATGGCCGCCAAGGCTCTCAGCCTCTTTGCCCTGAATCAGTATCTTCATAGCCGTAAAGCCCGGAACAGCAGCCTTCAGTTTGCCGTAAAGGCCTGAGATAATATTGAACTCTTCCATCGCATCCCCTTTGAAGTTCTTGAGCAGTCCGTCGCCGAGGTCAATGTATATGACTCCAGTCTTGTCCACATAAAGATCCAGAAGCTGAGTGTTGTAAGGCTTGATGTACTCCCTTATCACACCCTCAGCAATGACGAGGACTGAATCCTGCCTGTCCCCCTCTTCAGAAGAAGCAGGGGAACTCCCCTTGTAAAGATTGCCGGGATCGGTATTATCTGTCTCTTCAGATGTCTTTCTATTGCCGGAAGTTATGTCTGATATAAATGATGACTCAAATGAGAATCTCGGCTTGAAATAGATAAAACTCGCCCCTGCGGTTATGAACAAGACCGCTATCATGAGGATGAAGAACTTCCATGAGCCGCCCTCTTTAGAACCTTTTTTATCTCTTTGCGTTTTCTTCATAATTAGTTATGCCTCTATAGATCGCTCCGGCTATCTCAGCCTCAAATTCATTTATGTATGAAGCATCTTCAAATGAAGGCAGCTCAACCATGATTGCTGCCGCCTCAACGTTAGAGAGAATGTTGTATGGCAGATGCCTTACGATAATCATGTCGCTGCTGAATTTCTCCGAAAGAGAGTTCTGTATCGCCTCAAGCAGGGCATTGGTCTTTGCCTGATAATCATATTGCCCTCTATGGGCCAGATAAGGAAGGATATTTTCAGCAGGGATCTCTGTGACAACAGGAAGATAAAGCACTATCTCCTTATGATTGCCGACATGCAGGCTTATAAAAACATCAGCATCTTCGCTGTCAGCCGCGTTTACTCTGTCACTGACCGATATGAAATTATCACCCGATCTCGTCAGAGAAGATCTCAATTTATTCTCCAGCGCGAGAAGATTTATTCTCTTTGCGATATCAAGAACAACATTCTTCTCATTAAAACCGCCTTTCACAATCCCGTAATCAGGCCCTCCGTGGCCGGGGTCAATCACAACAGTTTTGGACTTGTGAGAAACACCTTTCTCATTACTGACCTTAGCCACGATCTCCTGAGAAACATCGATCACGAGCCTGTCAGGGTCTTTGAGAATAAATGCCTTGAAAGCTGTGAAATTACCGGGTGAAAAGAGTATCGCATCATCGAGTTTTTTATATTTAACATCAACATTCTGCTCAGATATTTCAAATGCAGATCCAGGGAACGCAACATGGATGTTGTTTGCCCTCTGGCTCACGATAGACTTTGCGATAAGGCCTTCAGGCCCTTCCAGTACTATCCTCTGAAAATCAGAATGACGGCTCGACCTGAGCTTTAAAATATTCAGGTCATCAGCATCGGCATAACTGGCAAAAAAGAAGAGGGAGAGTAAAAGCAGCGCCTTTTTCATGATGGGAAATTTTAGCATTTATCGCTCTTTATATGCCATATAGACATAACAGTCTTTATAATTTCCAAAATCTGGTGTAAAGTATAGAAATCTTATAAATTGTCCTGAATAAATTCATTCAGCAACATAATACTTCATTACAATAATAAAGGAGGATGAGCAATGTCATCAATACTTGAGAAGGTAAAGGGATGTGTCTCTGTTTCAGGCGGAAAGGTGGAGATTAAAGACGCCAAAGCAGTAAGGGACATTATGGATGGCCTTATTTATGAGGCTGTCTTTACCGCAGATGATGCGCAGAAGAAAGACCTTTTGAGGCTTGTTATCGAGATAGCCAAGAAGATGGGAGCTGTGCCGTCTTCTATCCAGTCGATCTATGAGGAGATGGGAAGAAGCTACCCGGGGTTTACCGTACCTGCCATAAATATAAGAGGGCTCACATATGACGTCGCCAGAGTGATCTTCAGGAAGGCGAACCAAATGAATGTCGGAGCTATGATATTTGAGATAGCCCGTTCAGAGATAGGCTACACAAAACAGAAGCCTCTTGAGTATTCTGCTGTTGTGCTTGCAGCAGCGGTCAAAGAGGGATATACAGGCCCGGTATTCATACAGGGCGACCACTTTCAGCTCATAAGAAAAAATTACCTTGCCGACCCCAAACCTGAGACAGAATATGTGAAAGGGCTTATCAAGGAAGCTGTTGAAGCGGAATTCTACAACATAGACCTTGACACATCCACACTTGTTGACCTTGATAAGAAAGACCTTAAGGAAGAGCAGAGGCCGAACTTTGAAGCTGCCGCTGACCTTGCGGCGCATATAAGAGGGATCGAGCCTGCGGGCGTTACAGTTTCAATAGGCGGCGAGATAGGAGAGATAGGCGGCAAGAACAGCACATCAGAAGAACTGAGGGCGTATCTTGACGGCTTCAAAGAGACGATGAAGGCAGGCAAAGGCGTAAGCAAGCTCAGCGTACAGACAGGCACATCCCACGGCGGGGTCGTGCTTCCTGACGGATCGCTCGCGCAGGTAAAGATCGCTTTTGAGACATTGAGAGAGATGTCTGATGTCGCAAGAAAAGAGTACGGTCTTTCAGGCGCAGTTCAGCACGGCGCATCCACACTTCCTGATGAAGCATTCCACATGTTCCCTGAGACAGGCACCTCAGAAGTCCACCTTGCAACAGGTTTCCAGAACATCATATACGACAGCCCTTCTCTTCCCGCTTCATTCAAGAACGATGTTTATGAATATCTGAAGACTGAATGCGCAAAGGAGAGGAAAGAGGGGCAGACAGAGGAGCAGTTCTTTTACAGCACCCGCAAGAAGGGATTCGGCACTTTGAAGAAGAAGTGGTGGAACCTGCCGGCAGAAGTAAAAACACCCATAATGAAAGAGCTTGAGGACAAGTTCGATCTCCTCTTTAATAAATTGAAAGTCGGAAACACTAAAGATTACGTTAACAAGAATATGAAGGTCGTTGCTGTTGAAAAGAAAGTTGCGGATAATGTTTTAGGATAATTATAGAAACAAGAAAGCCCGCCTCGAAACTTCGGGGCGGGCTTTATATTTTTTGACTATCAGCGTTTAATGCATCCTCTCAATCTCGCCCTTCTCTTCTGATACTTCAGGATTATAAGCTTCCGGCTTTCTGCCGAAACAGACTCCGAGCGTCTCATAGAAAGAGACGATATCGAGGCTGACATGCCTCTGCTTAATCACCTCTGCCGTAGGCTTGTAAGATATCTTTGTCCCCTGTACCTTGACTACTGTATTTCCGCCAAGCCCTTTTGTTAAGAGTATGACTGCCGCGCCTCCTGCCTCTTTGCCGAAGTTGGTGTCATAAGCTGATGAAGCGCCCGAACGCACCAGATGCCCCGGTGTCACTTCCCTCACTTCCGGTATCTTGTAAACGCCCGGCACAAACATGCCGACCCTCTTCATGAACTCCTTGATATCAGGGTCTTCCTTCATCCTCTTCTCGATCTGCTGCCTCACATACTTTCCAGCGCCTGCGAGTTTTTTATGCCCGAAAGCATCAACGCCTGCTGACTCATCATAGAGCAATTCCCCTGTTGCAGTAGTCACACCTTCCGCAGCTACGATGGAATATGTGCCTGCCTTCACATCGCTGCGCTCTATCCTCGCAAGGAACCTCTGCTTCACATGCGCGTATACGATATCAAAATCAACCGGTATCTCAGGTATCAGGATACAGTCAGCATCACCGCCGATTCCGCCCCTGAAGGCTGTATGCCCGGCGTACCTGCCGAACGCCTCAAACACGATAACACGATTGTGAGTATTGCCCGTGGTCTTAAGATCCCTTACAAAGGTCGCGATCCTGTTGATGGCTGAATCGCCGCCAACGCTGTAGGTCTGTAAATCAAGGTCCATGGTCTTTGGAGCATGCACGCAGGCGATCCCCTGAGCGGCAAGGTCAACCATCACACTGCCTGAATCATCGCCCCCGCTTATGACAAGCCCGCCTATATTGAACTTCTCCAGCCCCTTTTTGATCCTCTCATACTTATGCTCGTCTTCGATCTTCTTGACCTTTACCCTTGAATTTCCCGCTTCGGAACCGGCCATATCAGCCTGGATCAGATCAAGCCTCTCAGGTGTGAGAACAACGACCTTCTCCATATCAATGAGGTTGTACAGCCCGGCATAGCCGTTAGGAATAATGACCGCCTCGATGCCCATGGAATTCGCCATCTGTGCAGCGCCTTTGATAACTCCGTTAATGCCTCCGCAATCTCCGCCGCTTGTAAGTATTCCGATTCTTTTAATGCTCATATTGATACTCCTTTCTTTAAGAGATTAATTCTGAAGAATGCGTAAATTTTACCACATTATATTATCGTCTGCCAGAATTAATTTTCCATTGACCACTCGTTGAATGTATGCTACTTTTACTCAGTAGTTCAGATAATACATGGTTGAGTTGTAAATGGAGGCGATTGTGGGGTTTGTAAAACCATATGAGAATTTCCCTTTTTCGATGGTTCTCTTCGCGGTTCTGGTGAATGTTTCGATCTATGCCCTTGGCGCTGTCATCCTTTCCGGCTTTGGGTATATTATGGCTGCGCTCTATTTGCTTTACTGTCTCGGCGTCGAGATCCATGTTATGAAAATGAGCTGTGTTGACTGCTGCTACTACGGCAAATGGTGCGCTTTCGGCAGGGGCAAAGTAGCCACGCTCCTTTTCAAGCAGGGAGATCCGAAGCGGTTTACTTCCAAATGTATATCGTGGAAAGAGTTGCTGCCTGATATATTTTTGTTACTGATCCCGCTTGTCATAGGGATTGCGCTCCTGATCCGAGGTTTCTCATTGAGCATGGCTATGATGCTCGCGGCACTTGTGGCGTTATCCTTCGGCGGCAATTACATCGTCAGGAGTAAAATAGCCTGCAAATACTGCAAGCAGCGTGAACTCGGCTGTCCTGCGGAGCAGTTTTTCAACAAGCAGCAAGCTTAGCGGTTTTAAGGATGACTCGTCGGGCTTGTTCTTAAAGCGTCCCTTTAGTCGAAGGCACGCCCTTTGTATTGGGATGTATCTTGACAGCTGACTGGAGCGCCCTGCCGAAGCCTTTGAATATCGCTTCAAATATGTGGTGAAGGTCACGGCCGTAGCTGAGATTTATATGCAGGTTCATGCCTGCTGAATTTGAGACCGACCTGAAGAAGTCCTCGAACAGAGAGACATCGATATCCTTTATCTTCCTCCCGCCTTTTGGAAGCTTAACGTTGTAGACAAGATACGGCCTTCCGCTCAGGTCAATAGCGATCTGCGCGAGGCACTCATCCATCGGAGTAAGTGATTCGCCGTATCTTCTTATGCTCTCTTTATTCCCGAGCGCGTCTTTTATCGCAGCGCCGAGGACGATGCCGAGGTCTTCTATGAGGTGATGATAATCAACATCAATGTCGCCATTTGCATCTACAGTGAGATCCAGGTGGCCGTGCTTTGACATAAGGTTCAGCATGTGGTCAACAAAAGGGATGGATGTGTTTACTTTATAAGTGCCCTTGCCGTCAAGATTAATGCTCGCCTTGATGTTCGTCTCTTTTGTCTTTCTCTCAACCTTTGCTCTTCTCGCCATTATATCCCCCTGTAAGGATTGATCTATTTTATTAAAACATCATAGCAGATCTTTTAAAGTTTTAAGAAATATGCCATTCTCTTTCGGAGTCCCGACAGTCACCCTGAGACAACCGTCAACTACGCCATGCATATTCCTTATAAGTATGCCGCTTTTAAGAAGCATCCTGTGAACCGTATCTGAATCCTCAACCTTGAAGAGAATGAAATTGGCATCAGACGGAAAAGGCAGAACACCGTCTATCTTCTGCATCTCATGAAAGAGCCTCTTTCTCTCTGATACGATCAGCTTTATCTTTGAGCCGGTGATCTTATCTCCCTTCAGAGTCTTGACCGCGACCTCCTGAGAGAGCGAGTTTAGATTGAACGGGAGCCTGACCTTGTTCACCTCATTGATGATCTCTGTGTCAGCTATCATGAAGCCGACCCTCAGTCCTGCGAGGCCGATCTTGCTCAATGTCCGTAGGATGATGAGACTTTTATATTTATTGAGAAGCGGTATAAAACTTTTCTTATCTGAAAATGCCTGATACGCCTCGTCAACAATGACTATGCCTTTTGATTGCTTTATTATCTTAAGTATTCTGTCAGTGGAAAAGGCGTTACCTGTAGGGTTGTTGGGTGAGCTTAGAAAGATGAGCTTCGGGTTTATCTTCTTGACCGCCTTTAGCATCTCTTTTGTATCAAGGTCGAATTTATCATCAAGAGGGATGCCAGCGCTCTTTTCTCCCAGCGCCTGAGAGATAATACGGTACATGGAGAATGTTGGAGTCGGAAATAAGACCGGGCCTCCAAAGGTTGTGATAAGGCATTGTATAAGTTCGTCAGAGCCGTTTCCGTGAAGGATGTTCTCAGGATTCACCTTGAGCTGTTTTGCAAGGAGGTCTCTTAAAGCCTTTGCCTCAGGGTCAGGATACCTGTTAGTCTTTACGGTTTTAAAAACCTTTACGCCGTAAGGGCTTTCATTCGCGTCAAGCTTGACCCTGCACGGGATCTCTTCTGCCTGATAGGCGCGGAGTGAACGAATGTTAGGTTTTACAAGTTTTTTGATATCCATGAATATGACTTGTCTAAGGTATTACCTTATTAAGCGGATATTCTATAATCCCTTCTGCTCCTGCGGCTTTGAGCTTTGGGATAAGGTCGCGGACTATCTTCTCCTCTATCATCACCTCAAGCGCGACCCAGCCCTCATCTGAAAGCAGCGATAATGTAGGCGAGTGCATGGCAGAGAGCAGGCTCATGACCTTCTTGAGGGCCTTCTCAGGGACATTCATCTTGAGGCCCACCTTCTCTTCTGCTGCAAGGGCGCCTTTGACAAGAAGCACGATATTCTCCATCTTCTGCCTCTTCCACTTATCCTTCCAGGCATTCTTATTTGCAATGAACCTTGTGCTTGATTCAAGTATCGTCTCGATCACCCTCAGGTTATTCGCCTTTAGCGATGTCCCGGTCTCAGTAAGTTCGACAATGGCATCGCACAGATGCGGGGGCTTCACCTCTGTAGCGCCCCATGAGAAATCTATCTTTGCCTTGATGCCTTTGGACTTTAGATATTTTGTGGTGTAGCCGACAAGCTCGGTAGCTATGCGCTTGCCCTGCAGGTCTGCAACCTTTTTTATCTTTGAATCATTCGGAACAGCGATGACCCATTTGACAGGCCTCAGCCCGCCCTTTGCATAGTTAAGCTCGGCAACCTCTTTCACATCAGCGCCCTGCTCAAGCACCCAGTCCAGTCCTGTAAGCCCGGCGTCAAGCACGCCGTCATCAACATACTTTGCCATCTCCTGCGCCCTTATAAGCAGCGCCTCTATCTCAACATCATCAAACACAGGATAATAAGAACGCGCGTCAATGGAGATGTTGTACCCTGCTTTTTTGAAAAGTTTGAGCGTCGATTCCTGTAGGCTGCCCTTGGGAAGCCCGAGTTTCAGTACCTTTTTCATTGCGATTCTTCCTTATTAAATAAACTATTATTAAATTTATAAGCTATTTTTCGTATTATAATACAGGCAATACAGGAAATATTCAAACCTTGATAAGTAAAAATAAAGTTTCCTAATTTAGCTATTATTAATAATACCTTGACATGAAAGTCACCTGTTAATTTATAATTAGACCTGTTTTTCATCAGGCCGCGGTTATGATTACCGGGCTATAAAAATATTCTGAATAACTATCAGGTTATTTCACAAAAAATATTTAAAGGAGGATTAAAATGAAAAGAACTTTTTTACTCATCTTTTTCGCGGCTCTTTTGCTAATGCCCTTTTCAGCATTTGCTGAACCGGCCGGGTCAATCGATGAACTGGTAGCTCCGTATGATTCATCCAAGTGCGTTGACTGTCATGAAGACATACACAAAAATTGGGCAAACTCATGGCATGGCAAATCAATTGTAGACCCGAGGGTATTAAGGACTTTCAGGACATTTATCTTAAGCGGCCTTGATAAATCAAAGGGCACAAGAAAGGACTTGAAGGATGTATGCCTTCCATGTCATGCCCCGATGATCTCAAACGCTTCTGATGCGCTTATCAATCAGATCTCTGACATGATAATAACAGCGGTTGATGATGTTGACCTTACCAAGAGGGCCTCAGCAGTCAAAGAGCTCTCAAAGCTTAACATCAACTGCCTCGGCTGCCACAACCTGAAAGGCACGCCTGACGGCAAACCTGCTGATAAGACCATTTACGCGCCTGGCATCTCAACTGATACACCTCCTCACAAAGAAGAGTTCGGGTACGAGACGGTAAAGACCGATTTTCTGAAGAAATCAGAGTTCTGCGCAACCTGCCACCACGGATGCGGAGACCTGCCTTCGTCAGAATGCCCCACGATCTATTCAAGCTATAAAGAGAAGTACCTGGCTCACGGCGGTGACAAGACCTGCCAGCAGTGCCACATGAAGGGCGGGGATGAGCAGAGCCACAAGTTTCCCGGCATATATGAGAAAGATTTTGCAAGCGAGGGCATAGATATAAAGCTCACAACAACACCTACACAGATGGTGAATCACCTCGAGAACAAGTTCGTGCCTACTGTTGTGATCAACGTCCAGTTGACCAATCTATCAGGGCACGGCATGCCCCATGGGTGAATATACATGCCAAAGACGGCACTGGATGTGACCGTTAAAGACGAAAAAGGCAATGTAATATTTTCAAAGAATGAAGAGTTCGCCATCTATGACCTGCACCTGCCTCAGAATAAAGAAGGCTATCTCGGCCTGAACGACTGGGACATTACAGCCATGACGCATTTCGACCTCGGGCTGGAGCCGCGTGAAACAGAATCATATACATTTGTCGTGCCTGTAAATGAGGGCATTAAGTCAGTGACCGTTGATGCTTCCTACAGCTACCTCTACGAAGAGGTCCCGGGCAAATCTGCTGTCCTCAAATCAGTAACAAACAAGGTGGATTTCGCAAAGTAACCGATATCTTCACAAAGAGGGTTCCGGGTGCAGATCCGGGGCCCTCTTTTTTTTATCTTCTGATGCCGTTTGAAAAGTATCGCCAAAAGATGTAAAATCTTCAACAGATATATTCATGTTTTTTATAAGGGGAAAATGAAAAAGATATATTTATTACTGATGATCATGGCTATTTTTACTGCAGGCTGCGGCAAGGATGAGGTTAAACCTTCCTATGATTCAGCCATTACATTGAACGCTCTCCAAACTGTAAATAAGATCAAAGAGGCTTACATGGCAAAAGATACTGCAACCCTCGGGGCAAACATGAACAAGGAACTTTATGACGGCATATCAGACAAACTCGTTTTTGAAAAAGCCGACCTCTCCTTCTCAACCCCTCGGATAGTCAGGATAAGCGACCCTGATGTAAAAGTGCTCCTGAACTGGCAGTGTGAATGGACGGTTGACGGCACGATGCTTCGAGACAGGGGCGTCAGCACGCTGGTCTTTAATGTTGATACGATGAAGCTTGTCCGCATCGAAGGCGCAAGCCCCTTTAATACGCCTGGAATGAAATAGGTCAGGAAAGTTTATTTGTAATCTGCAGCTCGTTTGGTTAGCCGAAGTGGTGGAATTGGTAGACGCGCTAGATTCAGAGTCTAGTAAGGTCAAACTTGTGGGGGTTCGAGTCCCCCCTTCGGCACCATTAACTTATATCTCAATCACCTGCCTCTCCATGCGAGGCCGTTGATGGTGCTTACTTCCTTTGATGCGGTCATGGTCTTATTATACAAGAAGAGTCTGCTGCATCAGTAATTCAGCTCACTCAAGGCCATATCTTTTAAGTTTCCGCCATAATGAGACTCTGTCTATGCCAAGCGCCTGCGCTGCTGCCGTCTTATTGCCGTTTACTTCTTTCAGCGTCCATTTTATGTATTCGATCTCCTGATCCTCAAGAGACGGGATCACATTATCTTTCTTCCTGAATGTCTTGACGCTCAAGGTCCTGATATCTTCCGGCAGATGCCCCTCATCAATAATATTCCTGTTAGCAAAGGCGACCCCACGCTCTATAATATTTTCAAGCTCCCTTATATTGCCCGGGAAATCATACTTCATAAGTATTGAGATCACCTCAGGCGATATCTCTGTGACATTCTTCTTCATGAGCGCTGAGTACCGCTTTAAAAAATAATAGCTCAGCATGGGGATATCATTTCTTCTTGCTGAAAGCGGCGGTATATTAAGGGCAACAACATTAAGCCTGAAGTACAGGTCTTCCCTGAATTGGCCGGTCTTTATTATATCCTTGATATCCCTGTTGGTTGCAGCGATGAACCTGACGTCCGCCTTTATCGGCTCTGTGCCTCCAAGCCGCATGAATTCCTTCTCCTGTATCACCCTCAGAAGCTTTACCTGCATGGCAGGCGTCATCTCTGTTATCTCGTCAAGAAAAAGTGTCCCGCCGGATGCTGTTTCAACAAGCCCTTTTTTAAAAGCGTTTGCTCCTGTGAACGCGCCTTTTTCATGGCCGAAGAGTTCATTTGAAAGAAGCTCCTCTGTCAGTGCGCCGCAGTTTATGGCTACAAAAGGTTTTTCCGCCCTGTCGCTGTTAAAATGTACGTATCTTGCAACCAGTTCTTTTCCGGTCCCGCTTTCACCTGAGATGACCACATTGCAGTCTGTCGGCGCCACCTGTCTCGCTGTTTCGAGAAGCTTCTGCATTATAGGGTCCTGAGTTATGATCTTTGCCTTGCCTTCAAACTTGGCTATCTGCTCTCTGAGAAGCGCATTCTCTTTTTTAAGGTTTACCTTCTCCAACGCGTCCTTTACAACCTTCCTTACTTCATCGAGTTTGAAAGGCTTGGCTATATAATGATATGCGCCTTTTTTGATCGTATCCACGGCAGATGTAATGGTTGCGTATGCCGTGATCATGATAACCTCTGTGTCAGGGTGTGTCTCCTTGGACTTCTCAAGTATCTCTATGCCGTCAACTTTCTCCATCTTCAGGTCTGTCAGTACAATATCGAACTCCTGGGTCTGGAGCAGCTTGATCCCCTGAGGGCCGCTGGATGTTGCTACAACATCGTATCCCTCTTTTTTCATTATATGTTCGAGATTCCTCAGTGCGACTTTTTCATCCTCAACTATCAATATCCTGCCGTTATTCGCCATATCCATCACTCCCCTGG
Source organism: Thermodesulfovibrionia bacterium (assembly GCA_030646035.1). NCBI lineage: Bacteria > Pseudomonadati > Nitrospirota > Thermodesulfovibrionia > Thermodesulfovibrionia bacterium. The sequence continues at coordinate 48,844 of JAUSMY010000008.1, forward strand.
AAATATTTCAATGATGAAGCTCGTGCCGTATCCCGGCTCGCTCTCAACAATGATCGAACCGCCGAGTTCCTTGATAATGTTATGGACAATAAAGAGCCCGAGTCCGTAGCTCTTTTTTGTCTTCTTTGTTGTAAAGAACGGGCTGAAGATATTCTGGACCATCTCTTCGCTCATGCCTGAACCGGTATCAGACACAACGATCTCTATCCGTCCGTTCTCAGGGATCTTTTTCGCGGCGATAACTATCTTACCCTCATCGCTGATCGAGTCCACACTGTTCTTGATGAGATTTATGAATACCTGCTGGAGCTTCTGTTTATCAGCTACAAACTCGATGTTCCCCGGTATCTTTATCGAGAGCTGCACCTTTGTAGGAATATCTCCCCTGAGAAAGTGAAGGGTCTCATCAACCGCCTTTTTAAGGTTCACCATCTCCTTATCGCTCTTCCTTGAGTAGCCGAGCATGGAGTTGACAATATTCTTTGCCCTGTCTGTTTCATCTTCTATCTGGGTCAGGAGCTCTTTCTTATATTCATCATCACTGCTATCAATCTCCTCCCTTAATATCTGAGCTGAGGTGGAGATATTGGAGATAGGGTTATTAAGTTCATGCGCGACCCCGAAGAGAAGCGTGCCCAGTGAGGCGAGTTTTTCCGATTGCACAAGGTATCCCTTCCTCTCCTCAAGCTCATGCAGCATCCTGTTAAACGCGCTGTTGAGTGATATCATCTCCTTGTCTTTGGTCTCTATCGGAACAGGGGAGAACTCCCCCATTGCGACCCTCTCCATGTGCTCTTCAAGTATCCTCAGCGGCTGTATCATTTTTTTATAAAAGAGGATCGCGCCTATTGAGCCGGCCGCCATAAAGAACATTATTGAGAGAAGAACTTTGTGCCTGGCTGACTGAAGCGTTTCCTGCATGATCTCCCGTTCAGTCTTTGATATCTTCTCCGCTGCCGTAACAAGTTTCCGCCCGACCTCCCGCAATATCTCCTCGCTGCTGCTGATATTCGTATCTATGGAAGGCAGCGCTGTCAGCAGCTCCTTGTATTGTTCTAAATCTTTTTCGATCTCAAGCAGCACATCATTTTTTGCAAATACACCAAGCTGGGCTCCATTATTTTCCAGAAGTCCTTCAGCCTTATTCACATAAGTAAAAAGCTCCCTGTAATCTTCATCTTTTTTATATAAGAAATAATTTTTCTCAAATCTTTTTATCTCAAGGGTTGTGTCAAAGAGATCAGAGACTACAGCACCTGATTTCACCATCTTCTCCACTTCCCCTAGGCTTGTGCGGTTCACAATGATGACCACTGCCATCAATATCAGGGCAACCACATAGAACAATGCCAGTTTCTGTTTAATGCTGCTGGGCGCTCGTACCATAAAACTATAATAATCAGAATCGTTGCAAATTGCAATCAACAAACACTTATCTGCAACACTTACTCCACGCCGTAGATTTAAAGGATTTCCAAAGAATCCTAAGCATGCTATTGCATTGTGCAACAAAGCAAAAAATATATCGTTTTCACTGACTGACAAAATTCCTTTTAATACCAAAGTGTTACGGGCTTAAAATGTATTGGCACGGAAAGTGTATTAGATAATGCAAAAGCTTTTCGAAAAGGGGGAAGAAATGAAGGGTATATCAAAGAAATTTGAACAGATATTTTCAGCAGTAGCATTTGCGGAAGAAGGAGAGTTTGAAACAGCGAGGGAGATTTTAGGAGAAGGGCAGACATTGGTAGGCAAGATCAAAATACTTAAAAGTGAAGTTGAAATCTCAGTTGATAATCTCGTATCAATGGCAATTACATTTGCAGAGGCTGGAGAACATGACAAGGCGCTGGAGATCATGAAAGAGGCAGAGGAAAAACTTGCGGGTTTAAATCAGGAACTGCAGAGAGACTTTGTATCTTTATCAACATCAACAAGTTCAGCCCATTAATAAAATAATCTTAAATAAGGAGGAAGGCAATGAAGACGATCGCAGAGAAATTTGAACAGATATTTTCCGCTGCGGCATTTGCAGAAAGCGGAGAGCATGAAACAGCGAGACTCATAATGAAAGAATGCGCGCCGGCAGAAATAAAGAGCCGGAAGCAGGCAGCAGCAGACAGCATCCTAATCCAGTCCGTAAAGGCAAATTAAGCACAAAGGCGATATGAAAAGATTACAGAAAAGATTCGAAGACATTATGTCAGCTGTAACCTTTGCTGAAGAAGGTGAGTTTGATACAGCGAAAGAGTTTCTCAACGAAGGGAGAAAAGTCCTTTATGCGGTAAAGGAAGGGCAGGACGACAGCAGGGCGTTCAGATACGCGATGAATGTGTGCAGCAGGATCGGGGCAAGCCTTGACATACTGTATGTCTCTCCAAAGAAGATCGTCAGCCCTTTCATAGACCAGTTTGTCATCGAATTAAAAAAAGAAGGGATCAGGCACAGCTTATTTCATACAAGCGGCTGCCTGAAAAACCAGATAATCGATCATACAGATAAAAAGAAAGGGATCCTCTTTGTAATTGTCGGTTCATCAGAAAACCTTGCGGTTGACTGCAGAAGAAAAAATAAAAAGCTGTCAGATGCGTGGGACAACCTGGGATGTCCGTTAGTGGTTGTCTCTGATCTTGAAACAGCTTAAAAATAATAAGGAGAGAAAAATGGCAAAGAGTTATCAATCTAAAAAGCCTGTCGGGAAGATGATCTTTATGGGCATAATTTCCATAGCGCTTTATGTCACCCTGCTTTCACAGCAGGACATGCTTAACGAGTATTTCGGAAAGGGCGGTGTATACGCATTCCTTCCGATAGTCACAGCTTTTCTTTTTTCGTATATACACGGTACATTCACAGGCGACTTCTGGACTGTGTTGGGAATAGAAGCTGCCAGGAAGAAACAGGAGGTAAAGTAAGATGCACGACACAGTTAACGCAGTTGCCAATTTTATCAATCTTGATACAGCGAATATTATCTATCTCTTTCTTGTTGGATTCGTCGGCGGCCTTGTAAGCGGATTCATCGGTTCAGGCGGCGCATTCGTTCTCACACCGGCAATGATGAGCATGGGAGTTCCCGGACTGGTAGCAGTTGCCAGCAATATGTGTCACAAATTTCCAAAGGCCCTCATCGGAGCCATCAAACGCGCAAAATACGGACAGGTGGATGTCAAGCTCGGCATCGTCCTCGGCATCTCAGCGGAGGCCGGAGTCCTTTACGGAGCTCACATACAGGAGAGTATTAAAAAGTCATTTGGAGAAGCCGGTTCAAACCTGTATGTCAGCGCGGCATTTGTAGTGATCCTTGCCGTTGTCGGCGGATTTATATTGATAGACGCATGGAAGACTTACAAATCAGGCAATGCTCATGAAGAAGAAAAGGTTACCAAACTCGCGCGCTGGGTGCAGTCAGTCAACATCCCGGGGACAATGGTCTATTTCAAAAGCATCGACGCAAAAGTATCTGTGCTCTTTACTCTTCCGCTCGGTTTTGCAACCGGAATGTTAGCCGCAACTATCGCAGTCGGCGGTTTCATAGGAGTGCCGTCAATGATCTATGTGTTAGGCGCGCCAAGCCTCATGGCGTCTGCGACAGAGCTTGTCATCGCATTTGTAATGGGACTGGGCGGTTCATTTAAATTCGCAATGCACGGGCTTGTTGACATCCGCCTCGCAATGATCATACTCGCGGGTTCCCTCTTCGGAATTCAGCTTGGCGCTATCGGAACAACCTATGTAAAGCCTTTTATGATAAAGGTCGTTATGGGTGTTATCATGGTGACAGTGCTCTTCAGCCGCGCTCTGATGGTTCCGGTCTACATGTCACAGCTTCATCTTATACAGGAACTTAGCGAAGGCACGGCAAAATCATTAAAGAATGTCAGTTTTGGCATTATGATATTCGCCCTTGCAATGGGAGCATTTATCGTCCTGAGGGCGATGTGGCAGGGACGCAAGGCTGAGAGGCTGCTGCACACATCAGAAGCTTTAGGGCACGGAAAGGTATAACACAATGGGAAGATACAGAAAGATCCTTGTAGCGGTTGACGGTTCAGAATCAAGTTTGCACGCATTAAAAGAATCCTTTAAGCTTGCGTCTAATGAAAAAAGCTGGATAACTGTTGTATCCGTGGTTCCGCCATACATGGGCGATCTGGATCTGATAGCTGTGGGAAATGTCCTTGCGTCAGCCAGAAAACCCTGTGAGGATGCCCTGCTGAAAGCCAATAAAGCAGCAAAGGCCGAAAGGGCGCTGATAAAGACGGTCTGCGAGGAGGGAGAGATACACGAGAGGATCATTGACCTTGCTGATGCGGAAAACTGCGACCTGATAGTCATGGGGAGAAGAGGCATGAGCCGGCTTGAAAGGGCTCTGCTCGGCAATATTACCGCAAGAGTTATCGGTTACAGCAATAAAGATGTCCTTGTTGTGCCAAGAGACACTACTGTCGGGTGGCAGAAGATACTCGTCGCAACTGACGGTTCAAGATTCAGCAAAGCCGCTGCCGCAAAGGCGATAGACTTTGCGAAATCATACGGAGGAGAACTGATCGTCATATCGGTTGTGGATGTCCCTACAGAGTTTTACGGCGAGGCGCCGCAGATCGTTGAGGATATGGTCAGGAAAGCAAAAGGCTTTGTAGATGATGTAATAAAAGATGCGACAGCATCCGGTATAAAAGCAGAAGGATTTGTCAGGGAGGCAGAGGCATATCAGGCCATTACCGGCATTGCAAAAGAACAGAATGTAAATACAATAGTGATGGGGTCACACGGCAGGACCGGATTAAAGAGGCTTCTCATGGGCAGTGTCGCTGAGAAGGCAATAGGACATTCACCCTGCCCTGTGCTTGTGGTTAAGGCTTAACTTAATTAGGATCCGGGATAACAACATGATACTTTTAAAGCCCCTTAGAAGAATTTGAGGGGCTTTATTATTTGTTTTTTGAGTTAAAATAAAAACATCATGTCATTAAAGAAAAAGATAATCCTCAGCTTTCTTGTCAGTGCATTGATCATCACCCTGCTCTCAGTATTTTTATATCTGAATTTCGTTGAGATAAAAAAAGAGACCGCCTTTCTTGAGCTGACCGATACCATACGAAGCAAATCGCTGCAGCTCAGGCGGCATGAAAAGAATTACTTTCTTTACGCGCCTGCAAAGGCTGAGGAAGAATCAAAAGCTATCTATGCGTATCTAAGAGAACTTGATGACATTCTCAATAACATGAACCCTTCTTCAATGGACCGGACAGCCTCCCTGAAGACGCTTGTGCGTGAATACCGCGAACAATTCGGTAAAATAGAAAGATTGCTGGGTACGGCAATGGCTGAATCGGAAAGATTGAAAATATCTTCCCCGGCCTACTTGAAGATCAGCCGTCTGATAGAGTCTAATTTCCTGGATAAACCGCTTGAGGATGTGAATTATCTGCAAGAGGTTTTTTCACTGCCATCAAGCCATAACCTGATATCCTGCCTGAATGAATTTGACGCTGAGATCAGCGCCCTCAGAAAGACCGGTGAAAACATCCTGGCGAGTTCCAAAGAGCTCGATAAAACCGCAAGGGGAAAAGTTGACAGCTTTATCAATATGTCACGGACCGCCATTCTCGTATTCTTCCCACTCTTCCTGATCGTCGGATTCGGGGCTATTCTATTCATCATCAGTAATGTTGTGAAGCGTTTGCAGCTAATCACAAATCTTATAGAAAAGACCGGAAAAGGGGATTTTACACATATTTCTAATCCTGCATATGAATGGGGCAAGGATGAGGTGGGGCAGCTCATCAGGAAGTTCAACGATATGGAAGAGCTGCTTTCCCATAGGGAAAAGGAGTTGCTCCGGAGCAAGAAGCTTTCAGCGATAGGCATGCTCGCATCAGGAGTCGCGCATGAACTGAATAATCCGCTGAATAATATCTACACCACTGCCCAGCGGCTTACGAAAAAGTCAGGCGATCAGATCCCGTTATCTGTAAAAAACGGTCTGGATGATATCTTCAGCCAGTCCTTGAGGGTCAAGGGCATTGTCAGTGACCTCCTTGAATTTGCAAGAGGCAGGGAGCCGCATATTATGGCTGTAGAACTGCGAAGCTTCATATCCGGAGCATATAAACACCTTGGCAGCACAATAAGCACGGGAAACGTACGGTTCTCCCAGGAACTGCATCCGGATGAGATAGTCATGTACGCAGACCCTGAACAGCTGGAGCAGGTCTTCATTAACCTTTTTATCAATGCTGTTGATGCCATGTCAGGAGAAGGAGCGCTGACAGTGAAAGCAGAGGAAGAGGATACCCTCGTAAGGATAAAAGTATCTGATACCGGAAAGGGGATATCCCGTGAAACACTTGAAAAGATATTCGAACCTTTCTATACCACAAAGGGTAAAGGCACGGGCCTCGGGCTTGCCATTGTTTACAATATTATCCAGAAACATCGCGGCGAGATACAGGTCGAGAGCGAAGAAGGAAAAGGGACGACATTCATCATCACATTGCCAAAGGAGAATGCATAGCTATGTCTTTTAATATACTTGTCGCAGAGGATGAAGAGATAACACTCAACAACATTATCGATACATTGCAGGAAGAAGGCTACAGCGTTTCTGCGGCAAAAGATGGAAGAGAGGCGCTTCAGAAGATCGAGAGCGAATACTTTGATGTAATTATCACCGATATAAAAATGCCTTACATTAGCGGTATTGAACTCCTTGAGAAGATCAAAGAGAAGAACCTTGATACAGAAGTAATAATGATCACCGGGTTCGGGAGCATCGGCTCGGCGGTTGAGGCCATGAAGAAAGGCGCCCATGATTATATAACGAAGCCTTTTGACCTTGATGAACTGTCGCTTCGTGTAAAGAAGTTCTACGAACAGAAGTCGCTTAAAAAGGAAAATCTCGCATTAAAGACCTTTCTGGGGATGAACAAAGAAGTCCCTATTATTGCAAAAAGCGAAGGCATGAAGAAGATATTGTCTGTCGTTGAAGGGATGAAAGACTCGGATTGCAGCGTATTCCTCACAGGAGAAAGCGGGGTCGGGAAAAATCTTGTTGCCAAGATAATTCATTCAAGCAGCAGGAGAAAGAACATGCCCTTCCTCTCCATAAATTGCGCGACCCTGACAGAAGAGCTGCTCTCAAGTGAACTGTTCGGGCATGAAAAGGGCGCCTTCACCGGAGCTGTTATGACAAAGCAGGGGCTTGTTGAGATAGCTGATACAGGAATACTTTTTCTTGATGAGATCGCAGAGCTTTCGCCGAGCCTTCAGGCAAAACTTTTAAAGGTTGTCGAAGAAGGCGAGTTCTACAGGGTCGGAGGGACAAGGCCCAAAAAGGTTGATGTCAGGTTTCTCGCCGCCACAAACCAGAATGTAAAGAACCTGATAGCAGACGGCAGGTTCAGGGAGGACCTCTATTACAGGCTGAATATAATGGAGATCTTTATTTCACCGTTAAGGGAACGGATAGATGACATAAAACCCCTGAGCGCATACTTCCTTCAGAAGCATCTTCCGAAGTCCAATAAAAAGATAACAGGCATTACAAAAGAGGCGATGGAAATTTTAATTAATTACAGTTTCCCCGGGAATGTCAGGGAGCTGGAAAATATTATTGAACGCGCCATCATTCTCGAAAAGAGTCCCATGATAACGCCTGAAAGCATCCCCCAAAGCATCCGTCTCCTGCAGATAGAGACACTTGACCCTGACAAACTGAAGACTGCTGATGAACTCGTTAAGGAATATGCCGAAAAGGTTCTAAAGATGTTCAGCAACAACAGGACAAAGGCGGCAGAAGCGCTGGGTATCTCAAGGACAAGCCTCTGGAAGATATTGAAAGAAGAATAGTGTTAACACTGTTCATATTCTAAACGCTGCAAAAACCTTCTCTCTTAATTCATTCATTCCGTTTTTAATCACTGTATTACCTTTAAATCTCTTCATCAACATCTGCAAAATCTGCTGCTTCTCACTGTTTACATTCTAAACACATTTTTTAACCCTCCAAATTTAGACTTTAATTTCAATAGGTTTTAAGTGGCATGTTTAGTGCATTGCCTTATATGAAGCTTAAGGAGGGTAAAAATGAGAAAACAGATTTTATTCGTTACATATGAGAATGAAGATTTTGATGAAGGCCTTTCGTATGCCGTTGATCTTGCAAAGGCGATGAATGAGGATCTGACGATCCTGATGGCCAAGAAGAAAAGCCTGATGAGAAGGTTTGAGGATCTCATGACCGCAGTCACCTTTGCCGAGGCCAATGAACATGAAACAGCACAGCAAATCCTCTCTCATAAGATGGACGGCCTGTCTAAAAACAAGCTTAATCAATTCCTTGAAAAATGCCAGGGAGAGGGCATCGCTACACAGGTCTATACGGTGGAGCTGGATGCGCTCTCGGCAATAAAAGATTTTCTCAAGGAGAAAAATACAGTTGATATGGTCCTGTTGAGCCCAAGCGTTATTGAGAACGGGAATATTACACCACGCGACTTGCAGAGGCTTGTAAGGACAGCATCAAGGCCGATCGTGACAATGGCGCGGCAGATATATGCGACGTAACTTTTAATGACAATATCAAAATTTCAGGAGGAGAAGGTTTCATGAATTTTATGTATCTGTATTTACCGGTAGCATTAACCAGCATTAATGTTTTGATTCCTGTCGGGCTCGGGCTCGCGGTCGGGCTGCTCTCAGGCCTTTTCGGTGTCGGCGGCGGATTTCTGCTGACCCCGCTTTTAATTATGTTCGGCATCCCCGCAACTGTCGCTGCAGCAACGGATTCAAACCAGATAGTCGCGGCATCAACATCTGGAACATATGCCCATTGGAGGGTTGGCAACGTAGATTTTAAAATGGGGCTTTATCTTCTTGTCGGAGGTTTTGTCGGAGGGCTATTCGGCGTCCAGGCTATCAAGATCCTCAAGGCTACAGGCAATGCGGACTTTGTTATAAAGATGACATATGTGCTCATGCTCGGGTCAGTCGGCTCTTATATGCTCTTCGAAAGCCTCAGCAGCCTGAGAAAAAACAAGGTGGAAAAAGTTGAAGATGAAAAAGAGACGGGCTTCACGAGATTTTTAAAGTCGCTTCCTCTGCAGACCCATTTTGAAAAATCAGGCGTTACTCATTCATTGCTCCTTCCAGTCATCTTTGGCGGTTTTGTCGGGGTGCTTGCCGCGATAATGGGTGTCGGAGGCGGGTTCTTAATGGTCCCTGTCATGGTATATATATTGAGAATGCCTATGCATGTTGTTGTAGGCACAAGCCTCTTCCAGATACTCTTTAATTGTATAGAGGTCACTTTTCTCCAGGCATATACCAATCACAGCGTGGATTTTATCCTTGCGGTACTTTTGCTGTTAGGTTCCACAGTAGGCGCGCAGGTAGGGGCGGTATTCGGAAGGAAATTAAAAGGCGAGCAGCTTAAGGTATTTCTTGCGGCAATAGTGCTTATGGTCACAGTAAAGATAGTCTTTGACCTTACATTAACACCGTCATTGCTTATATCACAGGCAGGAGGACACTAATATGAAAGCGCATAGAATTATTTATCACATTGTTTTTTCGTTAATAATTTCATTATTCATTTCAACTATATCACCGGGCAAAGCGTCAGCGGAAATGACAGTAAAGGCGAATCATGACGATATAAAGATCGACTTCTTTTATCACGGCAGCACAGTGAGCGTTGCGGGAGTAACAGACCCCGGCACTGATCTTATCATCAAGATAGCTTCTGCTGAAGGGCACGAGGTGCTGAAGCAGAAAGGAAAGGTAGCAGGTTTTTTATGGATGAATACAGGAACGCTGAACTTCGAAAAGACTCCGAACCTCTATTCCATTTACAGCACAAAAAATATTGATGATATTCTGAGTACGGATGATATGGATAAATATGTTATCGGCTATCCTGCGCTAAGCAGGCATGTAGAAATTGCGCCTATCTCAAATGAAGACGAACGATCAAAATGGTTTAATGAGTTCGTGAAATACAAAGAATCATCCAACCTTTACAAAACCTCATCCGGCAAGATATTGATCTCTGATAAGGACGGCAGACAGGCATATTATATTCTGACTGCCTGGCCTTACCAGGCACCTCCCGGAGATTATGTTGTTACCGTATACGCAGTAAAAGATAATAAGGTCATTGAAACAAAAGAAGCTAAGGTCCTGGTTGAACAGGTCGGCATTATAAAAATGCTTGCCGGCATGGCAAAGAATAATGGCGCTTTATACGGGCTCATATCAATTATGTCTGCACTGGCTGCAGGGTTTGGAGTCGGCCTGATATTCAAGAAAAGCGGTGGAGCGCATTAATTATGTATAAAACGATTTTGGTAGGTTTTGATGATTCTGACTTTAGTAAAGCAGCGCTGATCGAGGCGTCGAACTGGATAAAAAGGCACGGCGGAAAACTCATTCTGGTTCATACAGTATTCTTTGACACCGAGGAATTCGGAATCGCGCCTGAACAGCTTGATAAACGCCTTAGGATCGGCGAAAAGGTTTGCGTACAAACAAAGGAAATGCTGACTTCCGAATTCGGCATAGAAGTTGAATCCCTGCTTTGTGAGGGAGAGCCGCCTGAGGTCATAGTTGAAATTGCACGGGAAAAGAAGGCTGACCTTATCATGCTCGGCACATATGGCAGAAGAGGTTTTAAGAGGCTGCTCATGGGAAGCGTAACGTCACAGGTTGTTGTAAATGCGCCTGTTGATGTGCTGGTGGTGAAAAAACCGTGTACCGAATGCACGGGAGAATATAAATCTATTTTAGTTCCATTTGACGGTTCGCCATCCGCTCAAAAGGCATTAGAACGCGCCTGTCATCTGTCAAAGATCGATAATGCGGAGATAAATATTCTGTATGTTATTCCCCGCTATGAAGAGATGGTGGAATTTTTCAAAAGCAGCTCAATAAAGAAGAGCCTTTTTCAGGAGGCGCAAAAGATCATTGATACGGCAAAGGAAATTGCCTCAAAGCTTGGAGTCTCTGCAAAAGATGAGATACAGGAAGGAAACGCGGCGGAGAAGATCGTAGAGTCCTCCAGGAAACTTAAACACGGTTTGATAGTAATGGGAAGCTACGGATACACAGGCGTTAACAAGGCGATCATAGGAAGCACCGCTGAAAGGGTGATAACCAATGCCGCCTGTCCGATACTTGTGGTGAGGTAAATCAAATGAGAGGTTACAGGAAAATATTAATAGCAGTGAACGGTTCCAAAGATGTCCTTACGCAAGGTTTGAAACTGGCTCACGATGAGAGCTGCTGGGTAACGGTTGTTAAGGTGATACCTGCAAACGAAGGAGATTTCAATCTTCTAGGGGTGAAAAACATAGAAGACGTATTGAACAGCGGCTCCTATGGGGAAGTCGCTGAGATCAATTCTATCGCAAAGACCGAAGGGGCTTTGATAAAGACAAGGCTCGAAGAAGGAGAACCTTATAAAAAGATCTTGGAAGCCGCAGAAGAGGAAAGATGCGACGTTATAATAATGGGCATGAAAAAACGCAATTGGCTCAGAAAACTTTTCGGCGATAACACCGTCGGGAAGGTCATCAATCAGGCGCCCTGCCCTGTTTTTGTAGTCGGAGCATAAAGACTGCCTCGCATCACAGACAGCGTAAAAGGTATGTAGTATAATATTTACATGCCTCCTGAAGATAAGAACGCTGTAAAAGTTCTCAACCGCCGCGTCCATATGGCAAACGAGAGGACATTCCTCGCGTGGATAAGGACGAGCATAAGCATCATGGCATTTGGTTTTGTTTGAGAGACAGATAGATAAAGATACTTACCAGCCATCACTGATCCTTGACATATTGCTTGCCATATCTGTGCTTGCCATCGGTATTTTTCTTGTGATCTATCTGATCCACAGTGTCTGAAAACGGGAAGTAAAAGAAGACCCTACCCTCTGTTCGGCTCGCCTCAGGACATTGAATGGTCCATTGACCAGAGCGGCAGGATCATCATCCTGCAAAGCCGTCCTCTCAGCTATATCGCTTTAAATGGAAAAGCAGATATCGAAGATACTGCCAATAATGATGCGGAGAGATCTTTGCTTAGCGGCGGGGTCACTGCGAGCAGCGGGGTTGCCTGCGGCCCTGTTCATATTGTGCGTACAAATGTTGACCTTCTGAATTTTCCAAAAAGCGCGGTACTTGTTGTAGAACACCCTTTGCCCGAATGGAGCACACTTTTGAGCCGGGCGGTTGCCCTGGTCAGCGAAACCGGACATGTCACGTCTCATCTCGCGACCGTCTCGCGTGAATTCGGAATACCTGCAATCTTCAGCATTAAGAACGCAACTAAAAAACTTCATAATGGAGATATCGTCACTGTTGACGCTGTGGGCCGCCGCGTATATTCAGGCCGAAGGGATGACCTGCTGGCGCAGGCTGCCGCGCCTACCAACCTGATGGCAGGCAGTCCGGTTTACAGATTGCTTGAAGAAACGATGAAGCTCATAACCCCGCTGAACCTGACCAATCCGGCATCCCCGTATTTCAAGCCTTCGTCCTGTGAAACCTATCATGACCTAACGCGATTCTGCCATGAGAAGGCGGTTGCTGAGCTCTTCAACCTCAGTTCCAAACACGGATTTGATGAAAAAGAGGCCAAACAGCTGACAGCGGATATTCCTTTTCAATGGTGGGTGATAAACTTGGAAGACGGTTTCAGTGAAAAGGTGGACATAAAAGAAAAGTTTATTCATATCGACGATATCGTATCCGTGCCTATGCTTGCCATCTGGGAGGGCATGACCGCTGTCCCCTGGAAAGGCCCTCCTCCGGTGTGTTTAAAGGGGTTCGGCTCCATCATCTTTGAATCCACCATGAGGCCGGGGCTGGATCCCGGAGTGCGCTCAAGGATGGTATCAAAAAATTACTTTCTGATCTCTAAGAATTTCTGCAATCTGAACGTGCGGCTGGGCTATCATTTCGCTTTGGCTGAAGCGCACCTGAGCGACCTTCTTACTGAAAACTATGTCAGTTTCCAGTTCAGGGGAGGCGCAGCAGATGCAACCCGCAGATTCATCCGCATAAACCTTCTAAAAGATATACTGGAGAGATTCGACTTCAGGGTTGAATTAAAGGGGGATGCGCTTACCGCGCGTATTGAGAAGAAGCCCGCCCTCTTCCTGATCGAACGCCTGAAGGTCTTGGGATATCTGCTTATACATGCCCGTCAGATCGATATGGTCATGGGGGAGCAAAGCATGGTAGAAAATTACCGCAGATCCATCATGGCCGATCTTGAGAGAATTATAAATATAACTGATAAGGAGAATACGGTATGAATGACAAGATCAGTATCCTGCTCGTTGATGATGAAACCGATTTCCTCGAGATGACAACGAAAAGGCTTTCACGCCGGGGTTATGATGTAAGGAGCGCAGCGAATTGCGCAGAAGCGATCCTGGAACTTGAACGCGGCTGCCCCGACGTGGTGATCCTGGATGTAATGCTGCCTGACAGAGACGGCATCCAGTGCCTTAAAGAGATCAAGCAGAAATGGCCGTCAGTTGTCGTTATCCTGCTCACCGGCCATGCATCTATGCAGACTGGGCGGCTGAGCATAGAGTACGGGGCAAATGATTATTGCCTGAAACCTATAGAGCTGGATGATCTGATAGAGAAGATCGAGATAGCATGTAAGGAGAAATAATATATTGGATAGTAAACCCGTAACCGGACTTGCCCTCATAATTTAAGGCAGAACAACATTCCTCAATTTCTCCGCGGCTGTTTCAGGACAGATCGTATTCACATAAAGTCCTGAGCCAAGTTCAAACCCTGTCGGGATGCTTGTGCGCGGGCAGATCTCGATGTGCCAGTGAAAGGACTCCGCGTTCCCTGAGTACTCTGTCCCGTGCGGCAGTGAATGCAGGAAGAAATTATACTGAACACCGCCGAGCACCGCATTCAGGCGCGCCATTGTTCTTTTGAAGAGGATCGCAAGATCTGCAAGGTCATCAGGGCTTGCGTCAAGATAATCAGCCTGATGCGAAAGAGGCAGGATATGTATCTCCCACTCATACCTGCTTGCAAATGGTTTTATGGCGACAAATTTTTTGCTGCGCTCAATGACAAACTGGCCGGCATTGACCCTGCGCCGTATCTCGCCTGATTCCCTGTCATACAGTATCGCCTCAAAGGTAAATGCCTCATCGATCAGGCTACAGAAGATACATTGATGCGAGGCCTCGTAATGCGCCTTGCTGCTGCGGACCTCGGCCTGAACATTATCAGGCACCACAGGCATTGCGATCATCTGGCTGTGAGTATGTCCGATACTCGCGCCTGCGGCAGGGCCGGAATTTTTAAAGACGAGAACATACTTCAGCCGGGCATCAGAATGATAGAGCTGCTCCATGCGGTCGCGGTAGAGTGAGAAGAGAAGCGTAAGATGCTCATCGGCCATTTCATGTATACGGATGCCGTGTGATTTATGATCTATGACCACCTCATGCCGTCCGTAGCCGTCAATGGTGTGCTGCAAACCAAAGGCAAAATTCTGGTTCACCCGGTCATCATCGAGCACAGGATAAAGGTTCTCTACGATGCGGAGTTCCCAGTCACCTGCGGCAGGCACCTGCATAATAGAAGCAGGTGTCATAGCCTCATTCCCCTGACAAAAAGGACAGGTCTCTACATGCGGCCGCGAATCATGCTGAACTTGCGCTTCCTCCTTCTTCGGCCGCATGCTGCGGGCTGTGGCAACGAGCACAGATTCACTCGGCACAATAGGATTGATCCGTATCTCACGGATATTTTTTATAGGCAAAGCAGTATTATCAGCCTGTTCTGTCATTTAAATCCTCCTGAATCGAGAGATAAGTTTTAGAATTTTATCAGCCTGAGATGCTGGCCGCTGCCAATCACGTCGAGAAATACCTCAACAGCGTAAGGGTCGAACTGTGCTCCGGAAAACTTTCTGAACTCGGATATCGCGTAATCTTTGCCGGGAGAAACTCTGTAGGGCCTGTCAGAGGTCATGGAATCAAATGAATCAGCAACATGGATGATTCTTGACTGCAGGGGTATCTCATTACCTTTTAACCCGTCAGGATATCCCTTGCCGTCAAAGCTTTCATGGTGGTGCCTGATAATAGGCACGATATCCTTCAACTGTTTGATCCCTTCAAGAATAGCGGCGCCCTGGGCAGGATGGCGCTTTATGATCTCATACTCCTCACTGGTAAGCTTACCCGCCTTATCAAGAAGCGCGTCATATGTCCCGATCTTTCCGATGTCATGAAGTATCCCTGCCAGCCAGATGTCTTTTAGATCGTCCTCGCTGAAATCCATCTTCCTGGCTATGATCTTAGAATATTCAGCAACTCTCTGAGAGTGGCCCTTTGTCCATGGGCTCTTTGCGTCAAGGGCATTTACCATAGACTTGACCAACCCGGTAAAAAGGAGTTCAAGCTCTCTGTAAGACTCACTGACATCCTCAAGCATATTAAAAAAAGCTTCCCTGTTCTTCAGGAAAAGAGCATCTTTATCGCCGTCTTCAGCTAAGACCCCGCTTTTATAAAGCGCTGCAAGTTCATCGAGCCCCGAAAGATCCCTGACTTTTTTATCTTCCTTCATGCCCCTCTGTCCTGTATTTTGAAAGCTCTTCATTTAACATCTTTATGTCTTTCTTTAATTCCTTCATCCTGAGTTCCCTGTTAACCGCCATTTCATAAAACTTCTCAAGGTCATCAACTCTCTTCTTGAGTTCATCTTCTGATCTCTTTATCTCTGTAATATCCTTCATATAATGCACCGACCCCTTGATCTCACCTGCCTCATTAAATATTGGTGATACGGAAATCATGAGATAACGTCCGAGGTGGTCGTCATTAATCTCTTTTGTTACGGTCTTTCCGGTCTTCAACATCTCAATATGCGCACAATCGGCGATCGGCTCGCTGAGGTTATGGAGAATCTCATAGCAGTGCCTGCCCACAATATCCTGTATCCGGACTCCAAGAAAGTCAGCCAGCGCTTTATTCGCTTTCACTATCCTGAAATCATTGTCATGTACGGTCACAAAATCAGCTATAGCATCAAATGTAACCCTCCACTCCTCAGCAGCATGAATTATCTTTTTTTCAGTCTCTTCCAGCCTTCTCTCCCGTTCCACTTCCTTAATGGCCTTACCCAGCACAAAAGGCAGTATCTCCATAAATCCTTTGTCCTTAACTATGTAGTCCCTCGCTCCCAGTTTCATCATCTCTACAGCTATCTTTTCATCACCATGGCCGGTGACAATGATGAAAGGGACATTATTATTCTTTTCTATAAGGGCCGCAATAAGTTCACTGCCTTTCATATCCGGCAGCTGATAATCAAGAAGCATCATATCGATATTATTGTCAGCTATTTTGGAAATAGCCTCCTTAGCGTCAAATGCAGACTCAACCCTCATACCTGCGCGCTCCAATGTCTTCTGGATGAGGGAATTCAGCCCCTGATCATCCTCAACAATAAGAATGCTCTCCTGCCGGCCAGGTTTACTTTCTGATCCATTCTCGTTTTTCATGGGATACCTAATTATAAATGTATCATAATTTTACTCGTTATCATATAGGAAATAATAGTAGGTGATTATAACGGTAGAGAAGAGAACAATTTTCAATCATGCCGATTATCTAACCATATAACAAACTGACATAAAATGGTAATTTTGATATAATTTATTACTTTTTATTAACAAACAATAGATCGATCCCGGAGGATGAGATGTCAGAGGAACTTTATGATGTAATAATAATCGGCGGCGGGCCGGCAGGCCTGAGTGCTGCTCAGTATGCGTCAAGGTCAAAGCTCAGGACTGTAGTTCTTGATAAATCTCCTACTGCCGGAGCGCTGGCATTCACAAGCAAGATTGTGAACTATCCCGGACAAACCGCGCCCATGAGCGGGACCGAACTTCTGAATATCTTCCGCAAGCAGGCTTTGGACTTCGGCGCTGAATATGTAGAGACTCAGGTCGTCGGAGTGAGCCTCGAAGCTGAAGTTAAAGATGTAATTGCTATGGACAAAATATACAAGGGCAAGGTAGTGGTCATCGCAACTGGTTCAATGGGCAGGAAGCCTTCCATAAAGGGAGAGGCGGAACTGTTAGGCAGGGGCGTGAGCTATTGCGCAATATGCGACGCGGCCTTTTACAAGGGAAGGACGGTCTGCGTTGTCGGAGATTCGGAAGAGGCTATAAAAGAGGCTGACCTTTTGACAAGGTTTGCAGAGACTGTATATTTAATAGCTCCGGCAAAAGAGATAAAAGGCGAACATCCTGCGCTTGATTCAGGCAAGATAAAAGTTCTCACAAACCACAAAGTGCTCTCAATTGAAGGTGAAGACGGAGTAACGGGCATCAAAGTGCTTAACTCTGAAACTTCTGAAGAGACTGAGATGCCTATGGACGGCGTATTTGTATACCTCCACGGAAGCCAGCCTATCGTCGACTTTCTTAATTTTTCCGTTGATCTGAGCGATGAAAAGTGCGTGCTTGCAAACAAGATGATGGAGACCTCGATCCCCGGCGTATTTACTGCAGGAGATGTCTCATGTACCGAAGTGAGACAGGTAGTTGTGGCAGCTGCCAACGGTTGCCTTGCAGCGCTTTCAGCAGAAAAATATATTCATCATAAAAAGAGAAGGAAGCTCGACTGGGGATAATCCTCATTCTTTTATTCCGATCTCGATCATCTTATTTCTTATCGCCTTTATTTTGTCCCTGAGTTGAGCGGCCCTCTCAAATTCAAGCTTCTGAGCTGCCTCTTTCATCTCTGACTCAAGCTTCTTGATGTCTGCCTCGTTTTTATATTCAACCATCTCTTCCGCAACAGCAGGAACTGTCCAGTAGTCAGCCTCATATATAGAGCCGAGAATATTCTTGATATCCTTTATTATCGACTTCGGGGTTATGCCGTGCTTCTTGTTATAAGCTTTCTGCTTTTTCCGCCTTCTCTCTGTCTCATCCATCGCAACCTGCATGGAGCCTGTGATCTTATCCGCGTAGAATATGACCTTGCCGTTGATATTTCTTGCAGCCCTGCCCGCAGTCTGAATCAGCGACCGCGAAGAGCGAAGAAAACCCTCCTTGTCAGCGTCAAGTATCGCGACAAGCGAGACCTCAGGCAGGTCAAGCCCTTCCCTTAGCAGATTCACGCCGATGAGTGCGTCGAATTTGCCCAGCCTCAAATCTCTCAATATCTCAACCCTCTCGATCGTGTCAATATCCGAATGCAGGTATCTCGTCTTCACACCGAGTTCTTTATAATGTTCAGAGATGTCTTCAGCCATCTTCTTTGTAAGGCTGGTCACAAGCACCCTCTCGCCCTTTGCCGCCCTCTCTCTGATCTCAGCAAGCAGGTCATCAAGCTGTCCGCTGACAGGCCTTATCTCTATCACAGGATCGATCAATCCTGTAGGCCTTACTATCTGCTCTACTATCCTCCGCTCTGATATTTCAAGCTCATATTCGGCAGGTGTTGCGGATATATAGATCACCTCATTTACTTTTTTCTCAAACTCGTCGAACTTCAGAGGCCGGTTATCGAGGGCTGACGGCAGCCTGAAGCCATAATCTATAAGCGTCTGCTTTCTTGACCTGTCGCCTGCGTACATCCCTCCTATCTGGGGTATGGTCGCGTGAGATTCATCTATAACGAGAAGGTAGTCATCAGGGAAATAATCTATAAGGCATGAGGAAGGTTCTCCCGGCGCCCTGCCGCTCAAATGCCTCGAGTAGTTCTCTATGCCGTGACAGTAGCCGAACTCCTTCAGCATCTCCATATCAAACCTCGTCTTCTCCTCTATGCGCTTCGCCTCAACCTCCTTCCCCTGTTTGAGAAAATATTTTATCCTCGCCTGCATCTCGTTATTTATTTCTGCAAAGGCATTCTGTATCCTCTCTTTAGATGTTATCCAGTGGCTGTTAGGATAGAGCACGGTCTTTGAGAGCCTTCTAATCACCGCGCCTGTGAGAGAATCAAACTCTGACAATGCGTCAATATCATCGCCGAAGAATTCGACCCTTATGGCGTTCTCTCCTGAAAACGACGGGAAGACCTCGACAACGTCTCCCCTCACCCTGAAATCGCCCCGCTTGAAATCTTCATCATCCCTGACATAGAGCATCTCAACCAGCTTCCTCAAAAATAGATCCCGCTCTATCCTCATGCCTGACTCAATCTGCAGATGCATCCCGAGATAATCTTCAGGAGAGCCGATGCCGTAGATGCATGAGACAGATGCGACAATTATAGTGTCATTCCTCTCAAGCACTGCACGCGTAGCAGAGTGCCTCATCCTGTCAATATCCTCATTGATCATCGCATCCTTTTCAATATAGGTATCAACTGTCGGAAGGTACGCCTCAGGCTGGTAATAGTCATAGTAGCTGACAAAATATTCAACCGCATTTTCCGGGAAGAACTCTTTGAACTCGCCGTAGAGCTGCGCGGCAAGGGTCTTGTTGTGGGCGATGACAAGAGTGGGCTTGTCCAAATTGGCTATCACATTCGCAACAGTGAATGTCTTGCCAGAGCCGGTCACGCCGAGAAGCACCTGATGAGCATGGTTTTTCAGCAGGCCTTGAGTCAATGCCTCAATCGCCGCAGGCTGGTCACCGGCTGGTTTGAAATCAGATACGAGTTTGAATTTGTCTATTGTCTTATTATTTGGCTGGGACATTACAGTATTCACATTATGTTTCAGATAAATTCAAATCAGCAATTCATATTTTAACATTTTCGCAAAAGGAGCTTTTAATTGTATAATTCATAAATTAGTTATCATGGAGACAAGATGAAAGAAGATATCTTCTCATATAATGAAGCGGTGAGTTTTGGATGGGAGACGATGAAGAAGAATATCAAATTCTTTGTCATCCTTCTCTTTATAGCCTTGCTTATCGTAGAGCTTCCTGGATTTATCGGGGATCTGGCAAAGAAACAAGGGCTGACCTTTGTAGGAATTGTCTTAATGACTGCAGGGGTTATTCTGAATTTTGTGGTCAAGCTCGGCTTTATCAGGATCAGCCTGAACTTCTGTGACGGGGTAACGAGCGAGTTTGATGAGCTTCTTTCATCCTTCAGCCTGCTCACGAACTACATATGGGCAACGATACTTTATGTTCTCATCATTGTCGGCGGGCTTGTGCTCTTTATCGTTCCGGGGTGCATATGGGCGGTCAAGTTCAATCTCTTCTCCTACTTTATGGTTGAAAAAGGGCTCGGGCCGATCGAATCTTTAAAAGCCAGCGCCCTTGCCACTGAAGGCGCCAAATGGGATCTCGCAACATTCGGTGTACTTATGCTGCTTATCAATGTCGCGGGATTTCTCTGCTTTATAGTAGGGCTCTTCGCTACTATCCCGACCACTATGCTCGCTTACGCATACGTTTACAGAAAGCTTGCGGCGCGTGCAGCATTGTTAAACGGGCCGATGCCGCTGAATCCTGAGATCTAAACGAGCTTCTTTAAAACCCTCTCATACGCCTCAAGATTGTTCCTGCCGAACAGGACAAATCTTATGAACTTTATTTCAGGATGAGCATTAATAAAATCTATCGCGGTTTTAAGAGCTATCTCTGCTGCATCGTCTATCGGATATCTGTAGGCTCCTGTGCTTATCGACGGAAAGGCGATGCTCTTAATGCCTTTTAATGATGCGAGCTGGAGAGAGTTTTGATAAGCATTACGGAGAAGCGTCGGTTCATTGTGTTTCCCGTCTCTGAAAACAGGCCCGACCGTATGTATGACGAACTTAGCTTTGAGATTACCGCCTGAAGTAATTACAGCTTCACCCGTTTCGCAGTGTCCTATCTTTATGCACTCCTCAAGTATCTTCGGCCCTCCTGCCCTGTGAATAGCTCCGTCAACACCTCCTCCGCCCAGCAGAGTTTTGTTAGCTGCATTCACTATCGCATCAGTGTCCTGCTTTGTTATATCGCCTTCAATGAGGGCGAGTGTGCTGTTGTTTATTTCGATTTCCATGCTAATTCATCCTAAGACTATGTTCACATATTCCTCTTAAACGTCAGTATCGCAATCACCATCATCACATTGGTGAAAACCAAGAGAAAGACAATGTCATTGAAGATAACATTCATGCCTGCGCCCTTGAATAAAACAGACTTGAGCGCATGCACGGCGTATGCTTCGGGATTTACTTTTGCAAACGCCCTGAGCCAGCCGGGGAAACTCTCTATCGGATATATCGCGCCGCTTGGAAAGAAGAATATTACATTCAGGAAACCGCTTGAAAGGCCTACGATCCTGGGATGTGTTGCCCTACCGAGGATGACGAACATGAGACTCAGCAGTGCGAGAGTGGTCAGCACTATTATCATCAAGATGGAAAACATCTGCTCTATGCCTTTTGAAAAAGGTATGCCTGTGATCAGCATGCTCGCTATTAATACTACAAAGGCTATCACAGTCGTTATCAAAAGGCCGCTTATGACAAGCCCGGAGACGATGTCAGTCTTGGACAGAGGTGTGAGAAGGTAACTCTCATCTATTCCGAGAAACCTGTCCATCACAAGGTTAAAGACCCCGGCAGTCATCGTGCCGAGGAATATCGCCATTATCACAACACCGGGCACGAGCGTCTGGTAGTAATCAACCATACTGTAGATCTCAATATTCCTGACATAGAACTCAGAAGGCTTTTCTCTTACAGAAACATGCTCCTCCCTTACACTGTTTAATACGCTGTTCACAAGCGCTTTGATCGTCACGGTGGAGACAGTATCGGTGTTATCAAGAAATAGTCCGACATCAGGTTCACTCTTCAGGTTCGCCCTCTTGGTGAAATCAGGAGGGATTATCAGAGCTGCTTTATATGCCCCGTTCCTGACGCCTGCAAGAGCGGCATCCTGATCATTGAGCATATGGATCGAGACAGTCTTTGCGCCTGCCTCGACAGCCCTGAGGTTATCGATCAGCCTTCTTGAGTAGACTCCGGAATCCTGGTCAACTATCGCAAGCGGAAGATCCTTAAGCTTTCCCTGAAAAGAGTTCCCGAGGATAAGAAGATAGACCATAGGCATGACAAGGCTCATCATCACAACAATAGGATTGCGTATGAACTTCTTGATGTCTCTCTCAATAACAGCGAGTAATCTGGTCATCTTGAAAGTTTTTGAGGCAGGCCGGCGCCGACAAAGAAGTTTATCTTCTTTGCGCCTTCCTCGCGTATTGATTTTCCTGTGTGATGTATAAATACATCTTCAATGGACAACTGGTGAATGTTCACTGACGTCACTATCCCGCCTGCTTCTTTCACACTATCAACAAGGGGGGAGAAATCAAGAGCTCCGTTATCCACATATACCCGCAGAGTAGCTCCGTCTATAATGACATTATGGACAAACGGCAGCCCTTTTATCTTATCTTCAACATGGCTGATCTTTGAAATATCAGATAGCGTAAGGTAGATTATGTCATTGCCCGGAAGTTCAGATTTCAGCTTTGCCGGAGAATCAAGCGCTATTATCTTTCCGTTATCAATGATAGCCAGCCTCTCGCACAATGCCTCAGCCTCTTCCATATAATGCGTGCTCAGGAATATTGTGAGAGAGTAATCTTTTCTGAACTTCTCAAGGAACTCCCACACAACGCGCCTGCTCTGAGGGTCAAGGCCTATGGTTGGTTCGTCAAGAAAGAGCACCTTAGGCGCGTGGACGAGAACGCGCGCTAGCTCAAGCCGTCTGCGCATACCGCCCGAGTATGTCGCGACAAGGTCATTCTGCCTGTTGGACAGGCCGATGATCTCAAAGAGATTCTTTATCTTTTCCTTCCGCTCCCTCGATGGTATGCTGTAAAACCTGCCGTACAGGTCCATGTTCTCATACCCTGTCAGGTCAAGGTCGCTTGTCAGGGCCTGCGGAACAACTCCTATCTTCTTTCTTACTTCCTGGGGAGACACAGATACATCAATGCCTGCAACAACAGCCTTGCCGCTGGTGGGTTTAAGCAAAGTAGTGAGCATCCTGATAAGCGTCGTCTTGCCTGCTCCGTTAGGCCCGAGAAAACCGAAGAACTCGCCTTCAGGAACATTAAAACTAACATCGTCCACTGCGGCAAGAGAGCCGAACTTCTTGACCAGTCCTGAAACCTCTATGGCATTTTTTGCATTGACCATATCTTATCTCTTAAAAGGGATATCAGCATTAACCGTCATGCCGGGCTTAAGCATCTTTTCCGTATCATCAACCTTTATCTTTATATGGAAGGTCTTTATATCCTGCTGCCCGCTCTTAACATCTCTTTGAGTGGCGAACTCAGCGTACCTCCCTATCTCAAAAACCTTTCCCTTGATCGTCCTGCCGGGCATCGCATCGGTGCTGATGACCGCATCATCTCCGATGGCGACCGTTCCGAGCTTGGTCTCCTCAACATCAATCCTCACCCAGATATCATTCATATCAACAAGTGAGATAATTGAAGCGCCAGGGGAGACGAACTCTCCCGGCTCGATCGATCTGTAAACTACAGTTCCGGATATCGGCGACTCAATGACGATGTCCAGCAATTGTGCCTTCCTGACCGACAGCATCGCCTCAGCTTCATTCCGCCCGGCTACTGCAGAAGCCAGGCCGCTGAGAGTTGCCTTGTAATTTGCCGCTGCTGTGCTGCTGTTTCTTTCTACAATGTCAAAGTCAGACTGAGATACTAGGCCTTCTTTCAAAAGTTCTCCCTTTCGTTTGAGCTGCGCGGATGCCTCGTCCATAGCTGCTCTTGCCGCCTCTCTCTTTGCTTTGGCAGTCTCTATATCCGCCGCAGCCCTCTGCACTGAGGCTTCTGCCTGTTTAATAAGCGCATCAAGATCGTTATTTTCAAGCCGCGCAACAAGCGAACCTTTGTCAACAGAATCCCCCTCATTACAACATAGAAAAGAGAGCTTCCCTGCGACCTTTGATGTAATGTTGACCTCAATAGCCTGGACGATGCCGGCTTTGCTGATAGACGTAACCGGCTTGTTATTCGCTTTGCGAAAGTAAAGAACAGCAGCTATCACTATTACAATAAGAACTAATATGGACAATCGTTTCTTCATCTCTTCACCTCATTAAAAAAATTCTTCAGCTTTCTCCGATTATTGTTATTCCGGCTTGTCCGGAATCTTCCCCTCTAAAAAGAGGGGTTAGGGGTGTGTTTTATTTCAACATCCCCCTGTGTCCCCCTTTTCTAAGGGGGAATTTACTAAACAAATTCCGGACAAGCCGGAATGACCGCACTATTTAATTTTATCATGCATTAACAATGTCAATCACAGTCACCTCCGGCGGGGAGAGAAAACGCACCGGAGGCCCTGCTGTTCCTGTGCCTCTGCTGGTATAAAGCGCTGAACCTTTTGCAAGTTTATAATATCCTGCGTAATAAGGATAGAAAGTCCTTATCGCAAAGTGAACAGGGAATATCTGCCCTTTGTGCGTATGGCCTGAAAGCTGAAGGTCAAAAAGCCCGAGCGATCCTTTATCAATATCAGGCCTGTGTTTCAGCAGGATTGTGAACAATCCTGTTTTGAACCCTGAAAGCATATCGCTCTCTTTCAGCATCTTTTTCTCTCTGTCCGGTTTCATGGCGTCGATCGCAGGGTCATCAACTCCGGCAATGTTGATGACATCCTTTACTGTCACTCCTTCTCCGCGAAGAAGCCTGAATCCCGCATCAGAGATATACTTATCGGCATGCTTCAAGCCTGAATAGGATTCATGATTGCCAAGCACGGCGTATTTCCCCAGCGAAGGCCTTATTGCATTAAGCTCACCTGAGAGATGATCAATATGATCCATCTCAGCGTTAAGCATATCGCCGGTTGAAACAATAAGGTCAGGTTTTTCTGTCTCAATTATTTTAATCACTTTATCCAGCATCTCTTTCCCAAGAATAATCCCAAGATGCAGGTCTGATATCTGGAGTATTCTGATTCTATTTAGACCATTAGGAAGTTTTGTTGTTTTAACGGTAAGTCTTTCAGTTCGGATCTTTTTCGCGTCAAAAAAACCATATGCCGTGAAAATTATGGAAACTGAAAGAGATACAAATAATATTTGCGCAGGTGAAAGGATAATACTTGCGTAAGCTTCACTAAATAACGGGGCTGAAATTTTTATTAAAAGGTTATAAATATCTAAAGAAACAGCAGAAGAGAAGAATATAATAAGCAGTGCCACCCACATGTGGCTGATCAATGTTACTTTCCTTGATTGGTTTCCTTTGCCTCTGGCAAAAAAATGTATTGAAAGAGGAGATGCCGCTAAAAACAGGAGAATCAGCGACAATAAAAAAGTTTCAACAGTACTGAAATTAAAGACGTCAGTTATCTTATAAAACAGATGTACATGAGCTGCGATAAATACTGTGCAAAAAAATAATAAGATCATAATGTCCTGACTCTTGCAGTGGTATTATATGCGGAATTCATTAATTACAACGCTGCGCTTTCTCCGCGGTCTCGAGAGGCGGTTTTAAACATCTTTCGTGTCTTGGCCTGCATCCTGTCCATATAGTAATAAACCACAGGAGTTATGTAGAGCGTCAGCAGCTGTGATACAAGCAGTCCTCCGACAACCGCAAGCCCGAGAGAGCGGCGTGAATCAGCGCCTGCGCCGAATCCGATCGCTATCGGCAGAGTGCCCATGAGCGCCGCCATGGTTGTCATCATGATCGGCCTGAAACGCACAATGGCCCCTTCATAGATCGCCTCAAGCGGAGTCTTGTTGCCCTGCCGCTCAGCCTCAAGCGCGAAGTCTATCATCATGATAGCGTTCTTCTTCACAATACCGACGAGCATGATGATACCGACGAAGGAGTAAAGGTTCAGGTCCTTGCCGAATATGAGAAGTGTTATGAGCGCTCCGAAACCTGCCGCAGGCAATCCTGAAAGTATGGTCAAAGGATGTATGTAGCTCTCGTACAGAATACCGAGCACGATATATATCACAACAATGGCAAGGAGCAGGAGCATGGCAAGCCCGACCGTTGATGCCTTATATACCTGAGCTGTCCCCTGGAATCCTGTTGTGATCGAAGAAGGAAGCGCCTTTGCCTCCTTCTCAACTGCTGCAACGGCATCACCTAATGGGGTGCCGGGCTTAAGGTTGAAAGAGATTGTCACAGCTGTTATCTGGCCGAGATGGTTAACAGATAAAGGGCCAAGTCCCTTCTTTATGTCTGCAACAGAAGAGAGCGGCACAAGCTGGCCTGTGTTTGAGCGGACATAAAGCATGCCGAGCGCTGACGGGTCCATCTGATACTGCGGCTCCAATTCCATGATCACCTGGTACTGATTTGTGGAAGAGTATATGGTTGAGACCTGACGTGCGCCGTAGGCAGAATAGAGAGTGTCTTCTATCTGCTGTGCTGTGATGCCAAGGGCAGCTGCACGGTCGCGGTCGATCTCAAGGTTCACCTGCGGATTCTTGATCTGAAGGTCGCTGTTCACGTCCTGGATCATGGCTATCCCGCGAAGCTTTTTCTCAAAGTCAGCAGCGTTGGCATACAGATCTTTTATGTCCGGGCTCTGAAGCACGAACTGATACTGCGCCTTGGAAAGGGTCGCTTCGAGCCGTATAGGCGGCGGGTTCTGCATGAACATCATAACGCCGGGAACACCCATCACCTTCGGCCTGAGCCCCGCTATTATCTGATCGGCATTCAGCTTGCGTTCATCCCGCGGCTTCAGCTTCATGAACATCAGGCCTCCGTTTGAAGCCACCCTCGGGCCTGCTGCGCCTACAACTGACATAAATGCTTCCACATTGGGGTCCTGAAGCACTATATCGGCAAGCTTCTGCTGATGACGCTTCATCTCGTCAAAGGAAATGCCCTGAGCCGCTTCGGTAAAGGCAAATATCGCGCCGATGTCATCCGGCGGAAGCAGGCCTGCCGGCATTATGGTAAAGAGCCATGCCGTTGCCGCTGTCAATGCAAGAGTAACCACAATGGTTGTGCGGCGGAAATGGAGAACTCCCTTGAGGGTCCTCTCATAGAGGTTGCGCATGCCGTCAAAGAACCTCTCCATGAAATTATATAGCCGTCCGTGCCGCTCTTCTCCCAACGGCCTCAGGAAACGGCTGCATAGCATCGGTGTGAGCGTCAGAGAAACAAATCCCGAGATGAGTATTGCAACAGTGATGGTCACGGCGAACTCGTGCAGCATCCTGCCGAGCATTCCTGCCATAAAAAGTATGGGTATAAATACGGCAACGAGCGAGAGCGTCATGGAGATAATTGTAAATCCTATCTCTCTTGAGCCGCGTAATGCGGCATCCATCGGCTTCTCTCCATGCTCCATGTGACGGACGATATTTTCAAGCATAACTATCGCATCGTCCACTACAAATCCGACCGACAGTGTGAGCGCCATCAGCGTTATATTGTTGACCGAGAATCCCAGGCCGTACATGGCGGCAAAAGTACCGATGATGGAAAGCGGCAGCGCGAGGCTTGGGATCACCGTTGCTGACACATTGCGCAGAAAGAGAAATATAACAAGGACAACAAGGGCGATGGTCAGGAGAAGTGTGAATTTAACATCCACTACTGACGAACGGATAGAGTCAGAGCGGTCAAAAAGGGTGTTCAGTTCCACTGTAGCCGGAAGCTGGCTTCTGAAACTTGGTATCTGCTCCTTAATGCTGTCCACAACCTCTATTGTATTGGTTCCGGGCTGGCGCTGTACCGCAAGAACAACAGCCCTGACAGACTTGCCTTTAGTGTTGTACCATGCGGCGACCTTGTCATTCTCAATGCTATCCATTACCACAGCTATGTCCTGCAGACGCACCGGCGAGCCGTCGCGATAAGCAACAATGATCGCCTTGAACGCTTCAGCATTATAAAGCTGCCCGCTTGCCTGGATGGTAAATGCCTGCTTATCCCCCTGCAGCCCGCCTGTCGGCAGGTTTACGTTCCAGCGTGACAATGAAGCAGCTACCTCATCAAGTCCGATCTTCCGGTTCGCCAATGCCTTTGGATCTACCTGAACACGCACAGCGTACTTTTGTGAACCATAGATCTGCACCTGTGCCACGCCTTTGATCATGGAGATGCGCGGCGAAATAATAGTGTCAGCGTATTCATTTACATCAGAAAGCGGAAGTGTCGGCGAGCTGAGAGTCAGATAAATTACCGGCTGGTCTGCCGGGTTGACCTTCTGATATGATGGAGGGCTCGGCATGTCCTCCGGCAGCTGCCGCGCAGACTTGGAGATTGCGGCCTGTACATCCTGCGCAGCTGCATCTATATTACGCTCCAGAGCAAATTTAAGAGTGATGACCGAAACACCCTGCCCATTGGTGGATGTCATGGCATCAAGGCCGGAGATGGTAGAGAACTGGCGCTCCAGCGGAGTAGCTACAGCGCTTGCCATCGTCTCAGGGCTTGCGCCCGGAAGGCTTGCGCGCACCTGAATGGTCGGAAAATCAATACTCGGAAGATCATTAACCGGAAGGATCCGGTATGCAAAGACCCCGAAGATCATTACCGCTATCATGACAAGGCTGGTCATGATAGGTCGTTTTATAAATAGTTCAGAGATATTCATATCTGTCAGTTGTTCTTTATCAAAACCTTTGCGCCGGGCATAAGCATCATCTGTCCGTCTGTAACCACCTCTTCGCCTGACGAAAGCCCTTTCTCAATGACAGTCATACCTTCATGTGTTAGTCCCGCTGTGACAGGGCGAAGCTCTGCCGTATCTTCCTTAATAACAAATACGAACTGCCCCTGCTGCCCTGTCTGCACTGCCTGAGAAGGCACGACCACTGCGTCCTGTATGGTTGATAAAGCAATCGTGATGTTAACGAATTGTCCGGGCCATAAAGCCATCTCCCTGTTCTCAAAAGACGCCTTCATTTTGATAGTCCCGGTTGAAGTGTCTACTGTATTATCTATAAATGTCAAAAGACCGTTTTCAGATATCTTATCTTCCTTGGAGAACAATGCCTCGACATTTAATCTCCCTGACGACATGTATCTTCTTATCTCTGCGAGGTCATGCTCCGGAACTGAGAAGCTCACATAAACAGGCTGTATCTGATTTATGATCACCATCGGATTATTATCATTTGCCTTGATGAGATTACCCTGGTTCACAAGAAGACTGCCTGTACGGCCTGCGACCGGGGCATAGATGTAACAGTAACCAAGCTGAAGCTTTGCATTCTCCACGGCTGCCTTGCCAGCTATCACAGTTGCCGCAACAGCATCAGCATTTGTCTGTATCTTCTCAAGGTCATTTCTGCTTACAAGATTCTCATTGAAGAGCGCCTTATACCTGATAAGGTCATCTTCAGCTTTTTTTGCAACAGCCATATCCCTCCTGAGATTGGCCTCAGCTATCTCATAAGTTGTCTGATAAGGCGCAGGGTCAATCGTGAAAAGCAGCTCGCCTTTTTTAACATCCTTCCCCTCATGAAAGCCAACGCTCAAGAGTTCACCTCCGACACGCGCAGTAATCTTGACTGAGGAGAATGCTTCAACTGTCCCCATGGCCGTTAACTGTAAAGGCACCGATTTATTGGTCACAGATTCAGTCGTCACAGGGACAACCATGGATTTAGGAGCCTGTTTCGGCTTCTCCTTTGAACATGCCGTAAGAAAAGATGCAGAGCAAACAGCAAAAAACAAACAGCATATAATTGTCAGGAACTTATTCTTCATTTATAAATTCTCCTTTCGCCCCTATTGATTGCCGGCTACAGTCTTTAAAAGTGTTCCGGTTGCGCGCTGCAATATTAAAAGAGCTAACTGTTGATCATACTGCGCATTTGCAAGCTGCCTTTCAGAAGTAACAAGCAGAGTGTTTGCATCCATGATATCTATGCTGTCAGCAAGGCCGTACTCGAACTGTTTTGTAACAGAGTTGTAATTG
This sequence comes from Thermodesulfovibrionia bacterium, assembly GCA_030646035.1. Lineage (NCBI taxonomy): Bacteria > Pseudomonadati > Nitrospirota > Thermodesulfovibrionia > Thermodesulfovibrionia bacterium. The sequence goes on from JAUSMY010000008.1 coordinate 78,750, forward strand.
TCTTTTGCATATTCCACTTCCGAACGCAGTTTTTCCAGAACCCCTGAAACGGTTGCCAGATTAAGATAGGCGTTATCAACCTCGACATTAACAGAATCCTGCATATCCTGAAGCCTGTAATCCGCCTGCCTGAGCCTTGCCTCTGCCTGCCTGACTTCTGCCTTTCTCAATCCTCCGTCAAATAACGGATAATTAATGCTCAGAACTCCGTAAATATTTTCACTGTTTGATGAGCTTATAGACGGATGATCCTCTTTCTTTGAATACACTCCTTCAACTGAAAGGCTCGGCCAGTATAAGCCCTTTGTATATTTGATCTGCTTGTCAGCGATCTCTTTCTGAAGGCCAGAACTTTTCAACTCCGCCCGTTCCGATAATGCTGTCTGCTTCAGGCTGTCAAGAGTCATTGTTGATATTGCATACGGCTGATCTTCTTTCAGATCGAAATCATTGCTGATCCCGACGGTTCGTGCAAGGAGCACCTTTGTGAATTTCAGCGCATTGTCTGCCCTTATCAGATCCGACTGCGCGCCTGAGAGCTCTGCTTCAGCCCGCAGAAGAACTGTCTTGGTGCTCTCGCCGACCTTGAGCCGTATCTTTGCTGCATCCCTGTGTTTTGTCAGCCTTTCTACATTGGCATTTATTATCTCAAGCGCCTTCTTTGATTTGAGCACGTCATAATACGAAGTGGCAACGCTTAGTAAATAATTCCCCCTGACCGTATCAAGATCAAACCTGCTCTTTACAATCGTCTCTTTTGCTATGTCCATGGCTGTCAATTCCCTGCCGCTCATTGAGATGGACTGGCCCAACTTCAAACCCCACGCAGTGCTGTTATCAGGCAGTGAGCTGCCGCTATTGCTGTATTCAGTGCTGCTTCCGAATGCTGAGAGCGCAGGTGTCAGCACTGCCGTAGCCCTGTCTTTGTCGCGTTCAGAAAGATAAAGCTCTTCCTCTGCTATCTTGATGCTCTTGCTTCGCTCAAGCGCGATTGAATAAAGCTCGCTGAGGCTGTACTCCTGCGCCGGCAATGTCACGGGAACTGCGGCCATAAATAAAAACAGAAACAGAAGAGTTCGTTTCATCATATCGTATCCTTCCTTATCCCTTTAGTTATCAGATCATAAAGCGAGTCGCCCATCTTTTTTTCATCCCCTGTCTCAAACCTGAGCCTCAACAGGATGCCGCCTCTTATACACGCGAATATCATCAAGGCTGTATCATCAATATCAAGAGGCCTGAAATCTTTGCTCTTTATCCCGGCTTTAAGAATATCCATTATTATGTCGTGCTGTGTCTTTAAAAAGTTTTTCCTGAACGGCTTTAAAAACGGCATGTCATGTTCCTTGATTAAAAGAGAGATGAGCTGCTTCTTTTTAAAAGCGACTTCAAGGTTTGTATCAATATATATTTTTAACGCCTTGAGCGGCGGCTGCGAAGAAAGGCTTTTTGTAAACTCGCTGAAATCCTTTGTCTGATCCTTTATCAGCTCAAGGCAGACTTCCTCTTTACTTTTGAACCTCAGGTAAAGCGCGCCGACACTAAGCCCGACCTCCTGCGCTATATCGGTCATCTTCGTGCCAGAATATCCCTTTGAAGAAAAGAGCTTCAGAGCAGCCTTCAATACCCTTGTTTTGGAAACATTATTAGATGAACGCTGATTCATATGAACGATGGTTCAGTTTATAACAGTTGCGAAGGGGATGTCAAACAGGATGGTTGGAATTTATATGCAGCTTGTTATGCCATGACCTGCGGCTTCCAGCACTTGGTCAATATGTTCTACTTTTGTCTCGGATTTGTTCATAAATTATTTTTGCTTCTGCTTTACGCCAATCTTCCAGATGCCTTTTTCAAGAAAGGCTTCTATGGTTTGGCGGTTTGCCTTATTTATCAAATTCGAGTGTGATACTTTATGCTTTTTTGCATATTCAACAAGCGTCATGATGTGCGCGCCTTCCAGATAGGCAAGCCTCTTGTGATAACTGTTAGTAAGCGCCTTGCCGACTATTTCCTCCATGATCTTTGCAGCGCCTTTTTCGTCAAATTCCTTAAACGCCTCGTAATACATTTTCCTGTCAATGAATTTAATATTTACCGGCACAAAACCTTCCCGTATAAGCAGATAATTATTCAGTACTCTTCCGATGCGGCCATTGCCGTCAACAAACGGGTGTGTGTGTTCAAAAGTAAGATGCAGCAGCGCAATACGTTTTATAATATTTTCATGGCTGTCAGCGTTATACCTCGCAAGCATTTTTTCCAATCTTCCATCCACTTCTTTCGGGTCCGGCGCAATGTGGCTGGCAACCCTGACCCATTCACCGTCCTTGCGAAATCTTCCGGCGATATCATCCCGGATATTCGCTATAAGCATTTTGTGAAGCGACAGAATAACCTCAAGAGTCAGCTCTTGCTCTTTGGCTTTTGTATCGATATATGAAACTACACGCGCAAGATTTTTGGCTTCAAAGATTTCTCTCTCGGTTATGTATCTGTCCAGGTCTATTTGCAAAAGGATTTTTTCTGTTTCTTCAAGAGTGAGGGTGCTGTTCTCGATGGCATTGGAGTTATACACCTGCTCAGCGACCTCTGCTTCGCTCAGTAATTTTATAAGCGATTGTTTCCCGGCAGACGCGGCATAATACCGCTCTCTGAGGCGGCTGATTGTATTAAATACGTGTAATACTTTTGCCATAGCTTAAAGTATATACAAATTCACTCTTTTGTCAACATAACCGTGAAAAACCCACAATAAACTGACATTTTTCACGATTTTGAGCTACAACTCAACAGGAGATTCATTAAATAAATATACAAAAAAAAGGAAAGAACGCTTTACTCACCGAACAAGGCATCAACAAACTCCTGAGGGTTGAAGTCCTGAAGGTCTTCGACAGCCTCACCCACGCCGATCAGTTTGACTGGTATCCCGAGCTCTTTATTTATTGCGATTATGATGCCGCCCTTTGCAGTGCCGTCAAGCTTTGTGAGCGCTATGCCTGTCACGCCGACGGTCTCATTGAACATCCTTGCCTGGTTTATCGCATTCTGCCCTGATGTCGAGTCAACTACGAGAAGCACTTCATGAGGTGCAGAGGCATGTTCTTTAGCTATAACGCGTTTTATTTTTTTAAGCTCTTCCATGAGATTTGATTTAGTATGAAGCCTGCCGGCGGTGTCGATTATCACAACATCAACACCTTTTGACTTTGCAGAGGCTATAGCGTCAAATGCTACAGCTGCGGGGTCTGCTCCGCTGCGGTGCTTTATGATATTCGCGCCGGCCCTGTCAGCCCATATCTCAAGCTGTTCGATCGCAGCAGCCCTGAATGTATCACCTGCGGCAAGGGTCACTGAAAAACCATGATCAGTAAAACGCCGGGCAAGCTTTCCGATGGTGGTCGTCTTGCCTACGCCATTGACCCCGACGGTCAGTATCACATACGGTTTTTCTCCTGAACACATTAAAGCGGGTCCCTGCTTCAGTATCTTCTTCACTTCCGCTTTGAATGCAGCAACAAGGTCCTTCTCATTTTTGATGCTGTCCTGCCTGGCCCTTTCCCTTAAGGCTCCTGTTATTGCACCGGCAGCCAGAGGCCCTATATCAGCCATGATGAGCAGGTCTTCAAATTCATCAAGAAGGGCGTCATCCACCTTTCTTCCCTTAGCGAGCTTTTCAGTGTCTTCTATAAGAAACTTCTTGGTCTTTAATAGTCCATTTTTAAGCTTTTCAAAAAAACCCACGATATTCTCCTGAAAAATAATTTAATTTTACCCATACATCGGGGAACAGCTAAAAGGAGATATTATCATAACGCCCCCCGCCCCCTCTTAACTTAAGATGGGGATATGAAAATATCAGTAAAAACAACCGTGGAATTTTAACAGGTTTGGATAAGAAATTGATATATCAGGAAGAGAAAAAAAGAAAGGCAGGATCTCTCCTGCCTTCCCATGACTGATTTATTAGTGAGCCTTTTCTCTATATGCCGAACGGATTTGCAAAGAGAACGATAAGTACGACAACAAGCGCGTAAATACAGAGAGACTCGATCATTGCAAGACCGATGATAAGGGTTGTTGTTACCTTACCTGAAGCCCCCGGGTTCCTTGCAACACCTTCAGCCGCTTTGCTAAGGCCGATACCCTGGCCGATGCCTGTACCAAAAGCAGCAAGGCCGATAGCAATACCGCAGCCGAGAACCGCCATTCCGAAATAAGCGAATTCTGCGTCTGTCTTGGCAGCGCCTTCAGCAAAAGCAGCAGGAGCCAGCAGGCATGTTACAGCAAGAGCAAGTAAAAATACAGCAAATGTCTTCTTCATTTTTTTCCTCCTTTCCTTTAAACTTTGGATTATTATTTATCTTTAATGCGCTTCCTCAACCGCACCAGCCAGATACAGAACAGTAAGCAGCACAAAAACATAAGCCTGAATTACAGATACGAGAACTCCAAGCCCCAATATTGCCGAGGGGATGATTGCCGGAGCCAAAAAAACCAATATCATGATTATCTTGTGTTTCGCGATCATATTCCCGAAGAGCCTGACCGCTAATGTCAACGGCCTGGCAAGATGTCCTATCACCTCTATAAAGAACATCAGCACCATCAGAGGAAATGCAACGATCGACCTCATGGGACCAACAAAATGTTTTATATAGCTGAGCTTGTGTATCTTGATCCCGTAAAAATGCGTAGCCAGAAAAACAGGTATGGCAAGAGATGCCGTCATATTAAGATCACTGGTAGGAGCCTCAAAGCCAGGGATAAGCCCAAGAAAATTACATGTAAGTATATAAAGGAAGAGTGTTGCGATAAGCGGGAAAAAGTAACGGCCCATATGGCCGATAGATGCCTCAGCCAGGTCAAGCAGAAATTCGACTAAGGTTTCAGCAAAATTCTGCACGCCGGTAGGTACCACTTTTAGTGATAGCCTTACAGCAACCGCAAAGACAAGAAGAATTATTGTAGCAATCCAGGCATATGATACTGAACCCGGTATTCCGCTGATATGAAAAAATAAAGGGAGTTCTTTCATCCAATTCCTCCAAAAATTGCATTAATAATAATCCAGCATATTACTGCATGTCAAGCTATGAATTTAATAATTTGAAAAACTTATAGGATAAGCGCCTATTGCTGAATAAACAAAGAAGGCCCGGTTTTTAAACCGAGCCTTCTTTTAAATTTTAATCCGGCGACTACCTACTTTCCCAGGGCCTCGCAGCCCAAGTATCATCGGCCATGGAGGACTTAACTGCCGTGTTCGGAATGGGAACGGGTGTTGCCCCTCCGGCATTGCCACCGGAAATTTTTCATACTTGGTGATGAACTATAACATTTTAAAAAAAATAAATCAATGGTGGAGGTGAACGGGATCGAACCGATGACCTCCTGGTTGCAAACCAGGCGCTCTCCCAGCTGAGCTAATTCCCCGAAAAGCTGGTGGGCCTGAGTAGATTTGAACTACTGACCCCACGCTTATCAAGCGTGTGCTCTAACCAGCTGAGCTACAGGCCCTCTCGAACTCTGTCGCCATCAGAACCCCACCGAGTCCTGATTTCAGAACCAGCCCTGACCCCTCGCCGTCGCCGCCCCCGCGTTTTCTGCGAAGCCGGCGCGCCGGCGAAAGAACCCGGTTCTCTCAAAACTAGACAGAACGTGTGCACATAACCTGTTTTCGTACCAGATCGATCATTGATTATCCGACTCCGCCCGCTTGCGCGGACATTGTCAGATGCTCTAGAAAGGAGGTGATCCAGCCACAGGTTCTCCTACAGCTACCTTGTTACGACTTCACCCCAATCACTGACCATACCTTAAGCACCTGCCTCCCTTGCGGGTTAGCGCAGCGATTTCTAGTACAGCCCGCTTTCGTGATGTGACGGGCGGTGTGTACAAGGCCCGGGACCGTATTCACCGTGACATTCTGATTCACGATTACTAGCGATTCCGACTTCATGGAGTCGAGTTGCAGACTCCAATCCGGACTA